>JACXSR010000086.1:0-2140 GCA_035319845.1 Thermoproteota archaeon | reverse complement strand
AGATGCGATCTCCGACATCACTAGGGAGAGGGAAGTTATCCTTCATGTGGATGCATGCGACGCCCTAGGGAGACTCCCCATTGACTTATCCAAGGTGGACCTATTGTCCCTCAGTGGAACCAAGATCTACGGTCCTAGAGGTACGGGCCTCCTGTACGTCAGGGAGGACTTGGATCTGACACCCATAATGTCGGGGAGCTCCGGGATACAGCTATTGACCCCTGTTGACGTGAATATACCAGCTCTAGCCGGTTTTTACAGGGCTTTACAGCTGTTCGGGTCGCCTGATAAATGGGAAGAGGTGAAGAGGATGAGGGATAGGATAGCAAATGAGTTGGAAGGTCTCAATGTGGTGATGAATAGCCCCCCCGACTCGGTGGACACCATCAACTTCTCGGTCCCCGAGGGAGCTGGCTCCCTGATATTGAAGGCCAGTTCGAGAGGGCTCTACCTATCGCAGGGCACCTCCGACCCAGTGAGCTACGTACTCACAGCCATGGGGAGATCTAGTGAGTTGGCCGCCAACAGCCTCATGTTAAAGCTTCATCCCTATATGAAGTGGGAGGAGGTCGACTTCACGATAGAAGTATTGAGCGACCTGCTGGGGTGAGAAGAAGCGTGATGAGGCCGAGTTCCCGCAGATCATTTCACACATGAAAAAAGGAAACTATTTCAAATATACTTTGAACTGAATCATGGTGCCCCGTATGTCTGAGCACAAGCCGACTGTTGAGGAGCTTCTTAAGAAGGCTGAAAAGCCTTCTAAGTTAGCCCTTGCGTATCATCCGTTTTACGAGGGCAAGGTTCAAGTTATGCCCAAATGCGTTGTCAGGGATGTGGATGACTTCGCCATCTGGTACACTCCGGGAGTTGCAGCCTCGTGCAAGGTGATAAAGGAGGATCCCGAGCAGTCCTTCTACCACACCAATAGGTGGAATTATGTGGCCGTCGTGAGCGACGGCACGAGGGTTTTGGGCCTCGGTAACATAGGTCCAGAGGCAGGTTTACCCGTGATGGAGGGTAAGGCCCTCCTGTTCAAGTACTTGGGGGGTGTTGACGCTTTCCCACTGGTAGTTAGAGCTCATAAGCCGGACGAGATGCTTAAGCTCTTGGAGTGGATCGAGCCAAACTTCGGAGGCATCAATCTGGAGGATATCGAGAAGCCGAAGTGCTATTACGTGTTGGAGGAGGCGAGGAAGAGACTAGAGATTCCGGTTTGGCATGACGATCAGCAGGGTACGGCTACTGTGGTGTATGCTGGTCTCAAGAATGCGTTTAAGATAGTGGGTAAGGACATGAAGCAGGCTAAGATAGTCTTCTACGGAGCTGGTGCATCCAATGTGAGGGGAGCCATAGTTCTGATAAAGGCTGGCGTCCCACCGGGACATCTCATAATGATAGACAGCAAGGGACCACTCTACCGCGACAGACCCGACATGGATGAGATAAAGGAGAAAGACCCGTGGAAGTATGATTTAGCGATGAAGACTAACGATGAGAACGCTAAAACTATAGAAGAGGCCTTCAAAGGGGCTGACGCAGTCATAGGGATGAGCAGACCCGGACCTGGTGTTATCAAACCCGAGTGGATCAAGTTGATGAATGACGACGCCATAGTGTTCGCTTGCGCCAACCCTGTGCCCGAGATATGGCCTTGGGAGGCCAAGGAGGCCGGAGCTAGAATCGTGGCCACTGGGAGGAGTGACTTCCCGAATCAAGTGAACAACAGCCTTGGATTCCCTGCAATATTCAGGGGCGTACTGGACGTTAGGGCTAGGACCATAACGGATGAGATGTGTATAGCGGCTGGAGATGCCTTAGCGAAGTTCGCCGAGGAGAAGGGAATACACGAGGAGTACATACTCCCCACCATGGATGAATGGGAGGTTTACCCGCTCGAGGCCGTCGCTGCGGCCGAACAGTCCATCAAGCAGGGGGTGGCCAGGAAGATCCTCAGCAGGAACGAGCTATACGAGAGGGCCGTTAACATAATCAGGAACGCTAGAGAAGCGACTAAGCTCCTCATGGAGAAGGGCCTGATACCCTCTCCACCTCCAGAGGAGGAGGTTTTGGAGAGTTACGGCCCGTGAACCTCCTTTTCATTTTTCAAGCCCTCTAATTTCGGAACGATCTCAGCAAG
>JACXSR010000154.1:0-2149 GCA_035319845.1 Thermoproteota archaeon | reverse complement strand
TAAATATATCCGTTCTCATGGGCGACCGCCGCTTCCTGCAAAATTAATAAACCCTTCCGCGGAGGATGGATTCGAGGTGTGATCGTTGGGGAGGAAACAGCCCCCTAAGAAGGGAGACAAGAAGGATGACAAAGAAGTCAAGGATGTGACGCTCATAGTGGCTGATGTGGTGAAGCAGGCGGACTTCGGCCGGGGAATAGTGAGGATAGATCCCGAGGTGATGAAGCAGCTCAACCTTACTAGTGGCGATTATGTGAGGATCTACGGCTCCAGAGTTACCCATGCTAGGGTGATGCCCTCTGTCAGCATGGATGTGGGCACCAGATACATCAGGATGGACAAGATCATCAAGGGAAATGCTGGGGTGAGGACCGGCGAAAAGGTCAGGGTAAGGCCCGTAGAGGTCGGGGAGGCCAGTAAGGTCGTGTTAGCGCCGCAAGACCACATGATAAGGGTGGCTCCGGACTTCCACAACTGGGTGAAGAGGAGGCTCTACGACTTCGTCGTCACCAAGGGTGACGTGGTTCTCATCCCCATCTTCCAGAGGTTCATCCCACTGGTGGTGGTGAGCGTCACTCCCGGTACCTTCGGGAAGGTCGGGGCCAACACGGTAATCGAGGTCAGGGAGAGGCCAGTCGAGCTCTCCAAGATAATAGTTCCCACCGTGACTTACGAGGACATCGGTGGTTTGAAGGAGGAGATACAGAGAATAAGGGAGATGGTGGAGCTCCCGCTGAAGCACCCTGAGCTGTTCAGACACTTGGGCATAGAGCCGCCTAAGGGGGTACTCCTCTATGGGCCTCCCGGGTGCGGTAAGACCCTCCTCGCCAAGGCGGTGGCCAACGAGAGCAATGCCCACTTCATAAGCATCTCGGGTCCCGAGATAATGTCCAAGTACTACGGTGAGAGCGAGAAGAGGCTCAGGGAGATATTCGAGGAGGCTGAGAAGAACGCGCCCTCCATAATATTCATAGATGAGATAGATGCGATCGCTCCTAAGAGGGAAGAGGTTACTGGAGAGGTAGAGAGGCGAGTCGTCGCCCAGCTCCTGGCTCTGATGGACGGTCTGAAGGGGAGAGGAGAGGTAATAGTCATAGGAGCCACGAACAGGCCTAACGCCATAGATCCTGCTCTGAGGAGACCGGGCAGGTTCGACAGGGAGATAGAGATAGGCGTACCGGACAAAGAGGGCAGGAAGGAGATACTCCAGATTCACACTAGGGGAATGCCCCTCGCCGACGATGTGGATCTCGATAAACTCGCTGAGATAACTCATGGATTCGTAGGGGCTGATCTCGCAGCTCTGGCCAAGGAAGCAGCAATGAGAGCTCTGAGGAGGCTCATGAAGGAGGTGAATCTATTTGAAAGCGAGGAGATTCCTGCTGAAGTCTTAGAGAAGCTTCAAGTGACGATGCAAGACTTCTTGGATGCCCTGAAGGATATAACTCCCTCAGCCCTGAGGGAGGTGATAGTCCAAGTCCCTAATGTGAGGTGGGATGACATTGGTGGCTTGGAGGAGGTCAAGGAGGAGTTGAGAATGGCTGTCGAGTGGCCTCTCAAATATCCAGAACTCTTCGAGGCGAGTGGAGCTAAGCAGCCCAAGGGTATACTCCTCTACGGACCTCCAGGAACTGGCAAGACCCTCCTCGCCAAGGCGGTGGCCAACGAGAGCGAGGCCAACTTCATCAGCGTGAAGGGTCCTGAGATACTCAGTAAGTGGGTAGGAGAGAGCGAGAAGGCCATAAGAGAGATATTCAGGAAGGCGAGACAGGCCGCTCCAGCCATAATATTCTTCGACGAGATAGACTCAATCGCCCCTGTAAGGGGGTCCGCTGGTGACTCTAGGGTGACTGAAAGGATAATCAGCCAGTTACTGACTGAAATGGATGGTTTGGAGGAGTTGAGGAAGGTTGTGGTCATAGCAGCTACCAACAGGCCCGATCTACTCGACCCAGCGCTCCTGAGACCGGGCAGGTTCGACAGGCTAATATACGTGCCACCTCCAGACTACAAAGCTAGGGTGGAGATCCTCAAAATACACACGAGGGGCAAGCCCTTAGCCGACGATGTAAACCTAGAGGAGCTGGCTAAGCGTACAGAGGGATACACGGGTGCAGACTTGGAGAACCTGGTAAACACGGCCGCTCTC
>JACXSR010000120.1:0-11234 GCA_035319845.1 Thermoproteota archaeon | reverse complement strand
CCTCTCGACGGGGGACACCAATACCGCGAGATCTATCTCCTCCGTTACATCCAAGACAGTCTTGTAGCACCTTATATCGTGTATCTCCGCATATTTCGGATTCACAGGGAATATGGGCCCAGGAAAACCGTATTTAACGAGGTTAGTGAGTACCTCGTAGCCCATCTTACCCGGGGTCTTCGACACGCCTATGACAGCGATGGACTTAGGCTCGAAGAGCGTCCTCACCACATCCTCCAAAGAACCACCCCCTCATTTGGACTCGGCAGCAACCGCCCTCCAGATCGCGTCTCCAGCATGATGCAGGTTTCTAACGGATCGTCCCTTCGCTTTCATCTGATCGGGAGGTCTGAGGGCCCTCCCTATGGCTATGGTGGCACCCAACCTCTCATCCACCACGACCACTAGGTCCCCCTCACTGAAATCCCCCACGATCTCCCTGATACCCGGTCCCATCACGTGAGCACCACCGGCTATCGGCTTGACAGCTCCCAAGTCCACTACCACCCTAGGCAGATCGAGACCGAACTTCTCCACGGCTGTGAGGAATGGTATGAGATCGCCGTCTTCCGTGGGAAGTTCGACTAACACGGGCTCCCCTTCGTAGTAGTAAACCTTGGCCACCTTTCCCTTCCATGGAACCTCAAGCACTTGGAGGGAAATCTTTCTCTTCTTGAAGACGTTGTCCATGCCCCTTATTTCCCTGACCGCCCTGTCTATGATGGCCTTACTTTGCTTTATAGTAATCGCGTATTTCCTCCCCGGAATTGCCCTCACCTTTGCTAATATAGTGAAATGGCGCCCGGGCCGGGATTTGAACCCGGGTCTGGGGCTCGACAGGCCCCTATGCTAACCGGGCTACACCACCCGGGCACCGGAGTAGAGGAGGCAACCATCATTATAAATATTTCACCGTTCCCGCCTCAGGCGTTCGTAGACCTGCTTCATTTTCAGGGCGTCCCTCTCCAACAAGGGAGACTCGGAGATCACCAGCCACCGTACGTCCCTCTCCACCATGAGTCGAGCTAGGGGCTCGAACTCAGGACCGTAACCTGAACCCAACTCATGGTGCATCCTCTCCCCGTAACCTGACTTGGTGGGTTCCACCTCAGTGAAATGTATAACTAGGCCATTCAGGGTCCCCAATCTACCCTCTATCTCATCCAAGATCCTCTCATAGTCCTCCAAGCCCCTGATGACACCCCCTTCCCTCACGTGAATATGAGCGAAATCAATGGTCGGCACGACGCCATCGACGCTCTCTGCCATGACTAGAACGTCATCTAGGGAACCGAGTTGCGAGGGCTTTCCTGTAGTTTCCGGCCCGAGCTCCACCCGCAATCCCCGACCCTCTATCAACCCGCGAAGGCGTTCTAGAGCTTCTATAGCCATCTTTAAGGCCTCCTCCCTCCCGAACTTACCGTAGTACCCTGGATGAAACGTTACATGCTTCGCACCCATCCTGTGGGCGGCTCCAGCTGCCAATAAAATCCTCTCAATGCTTGCTTCTCTCTTCCTAGGATCCTCGGAGGCTAGGTTTATGGCGTAGGGCGCATGGAGGGATAGCATTATGTCATTCTCCTCTGCTTGTTCCCTTATCCATCTGAGCAGTTCCTTATTCTTGGGGACAGCTCTAACGGCCTGATATTCCATTCCGTCTAATCCTATACTCCTCAGATAAGAGAAAGCCTCTTCCTTCGGGGCATCTAATGGGTAACCAGCTGGCCCAAATCTGGTCCTATCGATATCCATCTCTTCCATTAGCTCCCGAGTAAGACATTATAGTTACGCTCTCCCGCCCCCCACCGAGTGTTAAAAGTGTTTATGGGGAGTGGAAGGGTTATATACCCCTTCCGGTCCTATATATTGGGGTCGCCCGGCCCTTGGCGGGCTTAGCCCGATGTGCGGGCTATGGCCTACCACCGAAGTGGAAGGGGCCCTGAATTGGCCCCGATCTCGGGCGTCCTCAGGACGCCTCCCTCCGGACATCGTGCCGGGCGGCTCCCCGCACCTCCACCTCCTTTGGTGATAGCATGACATGGTTTCTGAGGCCGGATGCTTTCTCGGCCTTCGAGAACGAGGAGATAAGGGACACGATACCCAGATATATAAGGGTAGTGAGGAGGGAAGAACCTCCTCTCTTCCGGTTAGCCCAGAGGATTTTCTTGGATGTGGATGATGATCCTTGGACCGCCCATGACGAGGGTCTTCAGATCCTCTCAAGATGTATAATCGAGGGAGAGTGCCCGCAAGAGAGGAGAGACGGAAGACTCTCCCTGCTTGAACTGAAAGCGCTCTTGGCTAAGGATTTGATACAAAACTGCAGGCTGTGCGAGTGGAAGTGCGGTGTGAATAGGCTCAAGGGAGAGCTGGGCGTGTGCAGGGTCCGGGACTCTAGGGTGGCGAGCGCCTTCATCCACATGGGGGAAGAAGCACCCATAACTCCATCGGGAACCATATTCTTCTCCGGATGTAACTTCAAATGCGTTTTCTGCCAGAACTGGGACATATCTCAGTTCCCCGAATCAGGTAAGCGAGTGGATGAGAGGGAACTGGCATTCATAATGGACGAGCTGAGAAGGCAAGGCGCTAGAAACATAAATCTAGTTGGAGGGGAACCAACGCCCAATCTCCCTCTGATACTATCCTCCTTGAACATCGCCAAGGAAGATTTCCCCGTTGTGTGGAACTCCAACATGTACATGAGCGAGGAGGCCATGAAACTCCTGCTCGGCTTGGTGGACCTCTGGCTGCCCGACTTCAAATACTGGAACAATGAGTGCGCTAGGAAATACAGTGGTGTTATAAGGTACAGGGAGACGGTCACTAGGAACCTGAAAATGGCATATGACTATCCTCCCGGGGAGATCGTACTCAGACATCTGGTCCTTCCCGGACACCTAGATTGCTGCACTGAGCCCATCCTGAGATGGGTATCGGACAACATCCCCAACATCCTAGTGAACATAATGGACCAGTACAGACCAGAATACAAGGCCAGCAAGTTCGACGAGATAAACAGGAGGGTGACTGGCGAGGAGATGATGAGGGCCTACCGACTGGCCGATACGCTGGGCCTGAGATGGAGGTCTGTCAGCTGATTGTGAGCAAAAGCGTGACGACCCTCCACCTGAGATCCTCTAAACTCCCTTCATTCAAGATGAAGTAATCCGCTGCAGCAATTGCATCTCCCAAGTGGAAAGTCCTTATCTCCTCCCTATCCTCGACGAGGAATTCTTCATAGCTCTCCTTGTCGAATCCCACCCTCCTTCTCTTCAATTGCCTCAGGAACCTTAGGTTTTTTGAGGCGAGTATGGCTATCGTGACCACATCATCACCGAACTTCCGTTCGAATTCCTCTATCTCCTCTAAATTTCTTATACCATTAACTACAAATCCTTTTTCCCCATTAGAACCCTCGATTCTCCTTATTACCAGCTTAGCGATCGCAGATGGTCCCATCTCACCTCTAAGCTCCATTCCCAACTTTCTCATGTTTTCCCTAGTGATCGGGAGGCCCCTCCTCTTTAGCTCGTCCAGCAGTTCATCGCTCATCCTCAAAACCTTGAATCCCAGCTCCTCTTCGATTGCCTTTGCTGCGGCGTCCTTGCCGCTTCCGGGAAGCCCCACTATCAGAACTACTTTCCTACCGAACCCTCCCATCTAGGGGCGAGGCCCCGGCATCCATATAAAGATCAGCCCACACGAGGTCAAGGTCCATCTAGGGAGAGTGGTTTTAAAGAAGAGCCATTTACGGGAAACGGGGATCTAAAAAATGATCTCAGTGATAGAGATTGAGGCTGTAAGCCAAGGTGAGGGTATAGTTCCCTTCACCGGGCCTCCCTTGAGGCGCGCCTTGTTCAAAGCCCTCTCCTCGCAGAATCCTCTACTAGCGAAGGCTCTGGAGATGTCTTCCAACCGGATATTCATAGAGGCATTCCTTAGGGATAGGAGACAGCTACCCTGCGGCTTTCAAGACGACTTGGTGTATACAGGATCGGAATACAGGGGTTCCATCATAATATTCGATGACAAGACGCTTGTAGAGGCTGTGAAGGGTTGGATCTACAAGAAGCCGACCATAACGATAAGGGAGGTACCCTTCAAGGTGGTGGGGTATTCATATCAAGAGATAGAGATAGAGGACTTCATACAGGACCAACCATGCAAGAATTTCAGGATAAGGTTCCTCACTCCGACGTGCTTCAGGAGAACATCGACCCCCTACTGTTATCTCTATCCTAACTCCAAGATGGTGGTCTCGTCGGCATCCTCCGTCTGGAATGCGCTTTCGCCTAAGAAAGGGCCAGAGACCAGAATAATGTCGATGTGGGCTGATCTGAGCGTCGTGGAGACAGGATATGAGCTCTGCACTACGAAACCAGTTGAGATAAGTGAAGGTAGGACTTTAGTGGGGTTCATGGGCTGGGTGAACTACAAGGTAGTAGATCATCCCGAGTGGCACTCCGGCTCTCACGAGGAGATGGCTACATGGCTCAATACTTACCTTAGGTTCGCTGAACTTGTGGGAGTCGGGTACATGAGGAACGCCGGGTTCGGTAAGATAAGGTTCGAGGTGAAGAGAAGGTAACCTCGGGTATTATGCGAGGGCCTCCACAGGGAGTCCCTCTATTCTCTCCATGAGTGGTATACCACTCCTCATCTCTATGGCCTTGTGCCTCCTAGCCCTGAAGATCCTCTTCAGCTCGATAAATACCTGCCAAGTGCTCTCTGCATCCTTGCAAGACGATATCGCCACCGTTACCAGTCCACGATCCGGCCAGGTGTGTACAGCTGCATGAGATTCCCCTATGATCGCTATGCTCAGGACGCCTCCCTCCGGCCTTCTCTGGCTTAACACGTCGAACAGCGTGAGACCAGATCTCAGAACCGCTTCAACCAGCGCGCTCTGGACGAATTCTACATCGTCGAGCATCGCGGGTTCCACATCGAGGAGCTCACCGATCACATGGAACTCAAAGGCCTTCACCATTTTGCCGCACCTCCACCCCCATCTCATGGTGAGACCGCTCTAGCTCTTTAAAAACATTATGAAAAGGGATCTGACAGCTGTAGAGGAATGATAGAGCGTTTATATCCGGGTTTATAGCGTTTAGAAGGGTTCTCTAATGAGCTAGGAGAACTAAATCGAAAAAGATATTGTTAAACTCTCAATTTCAGGTTTTCACCTGTGTTCTCAAGCTTTAAACGGTTCTTATAACTATTTTAGTTTGCAAAGATCACTAAAAATGCTCATTTGATACCAGAACACTTCTCATCCAATTTCTATGGGCTTGATTGACTAGGAGGGGGGGAGGGGGGGAGGGGGGGTTTATATAGCTACTGATCTCGATCTCGCCGCCCATCTCTGGTTCCCTCAAGCGATCCTTCAACCGTCCTCAGAAGAACCTTTCCAAGCTCCCACTTACCTTGCGCTCTTCCTCCTCGGAGAACCCTCTAACCATTCTCTCGAGTGTGGAGCTCCTACTGTCTAATTCCGGCTCCTCGCTCAATTTCTCAGCCCTTTCCTCGATCCACCTCCTCAGGATCTCTCTTATGGTCATCATCATTACTTCCTTCCACTTGGGCATGTCCTCCGGGTCTATCCACTCGTCGAGGTCTTTCTTCCCGAGCTCGTTGTAGAATTCCTTGGTGTAGGTCTCACCAGTAGGCCTCCTGCCCAATGAGTAGAAGATCCACCCCAAGGATATTCTCTGTAATATCTCAGCGTTGTCGCCCACTAGGGAGAACTCCTCTTCCCTCAAGGCTATGAACTCATCGACCCTAACCAGCTGGCTGAGGTTATCGTAGGTACTCTGGGCCTCATCCTCGATTACCCTGATGGCCTCCAAGCCCAAGGAGAAATGTTTCCTGAACTCCTCTACACTCCATCCTCCGAGTAGTATGTTAATCTTGCCCCTAATATCCACATCTCGGTCATAGAGGTGAGGTATCAGGTTAGATAGGATGGAGTGGATCTCCTCGAGAGGCTTCTCCCCTATGACCGATGAATTGTCTGAAGCCCTAGTAAGTGCCTCAGGAAACTCAGAGGAGATGGATGCGAGTTCCTTGACCCTAGGGAGCATCCTCCTGATTATAGCAGGACCGGACGATACATCCAACATTATTATCGGGTTTTGAGCGAAGGCTGACGCTGTACTACCTCCTGCCAGCCTACCCAGTGTCCAGAGGGAATCCACGATCCTCCAATCGCCATTATCTTCAATTAAGACGATGGGATCGACCCTACCAACCCTAGGTCTATCCGGGGAGGGAGTCAGGTTAACGATGAAGCCCGAGCGGACAACCTTCCCCCCTACCTCATATTCCCTAGTGGCTAGGAGGGATACACCCGCCCTCATCTCAATTATCCAAGGGGACTCCTCCTTGATAGCGCTGGCGAGGTAGTCAGCGTACTTCTCCCTTTCAAGCATGCAGGACATTAACCACCCGGCACCTCCCGGGCCTCAACATACCTTCCGATGAGGACTATATAACCATCACCCAAGCTATTGGCCCCTCATGAACCTCTCTATGTACCTCGCGTGGAAGTCCATACCCTCCAGCTTGGCTATCCTGATCGACAGATCTCCGAATTCTCTCACTAACTCATCGCTCCCTTTAACGGTCAAAACCGATTTCATGAAGTCGAACAGGGTTAGAGGACCTCTGAACCTGCTGTATCTGGATGATGGTAATCTTTGAGGCACGCCGAGGGCGTAGTCCACTAGGGGAGATGGGATATCCCACAACACTGCGCCAACGTTAGTAAACCTCAATTCCTCCCCAAGATCACCGAGCACGAGCACCCTGGCTGGGGATATTACATCCACAGCCTCTTCCACCTCCCTCCATTCATCCAGTACTAGCACACTCGCGTCATCGACGGCGGGCATGGACAGGCCATCCAGTATCTTATCGGTCTCCCTCACTATCTCATCTGCTAGGGCTTCATCAATCGTTAACACCATCAAGAAGGTATCCAGTCCATGCTCAGCTTGAGATACAAGCTCCCAAGCCACTCTCTCGGCATCCACACCCCTTCCAACGACTATCACGTGCTCGACGGGAGAGGAAGGGAAGTCAACCGCCACATCGGGGGAAACCATCTTCTTGGCCACCATGAAGAGCAGGTCTCCTGTCCCGAATATCTTCTGGACCTCTTGTATCGTCGTGGTTCCGTAAGCCATAGCAGCGACAGCCACGGGACCACCGATCCTGTACATCTTTGTGACGCCCGAGAGCTTCGCGGCGGCCAGTAGATATGGATTAATCTGACCACCCGCGAGAGGGGGCGTAAATACGTAAATCTGCTGGACGCCCGCAACTTTCGCGGGCACGGCGGTGTAGATCAGGGTTGAGAAGTAGGAGTATCCCTCACCCTCAGGTACATGGATCCCTATTCTCTCCAGAGGAATCCATCTGACGCCATACTCTCCTTCATTCCTCCTGACGAAATCCTCTATCCTCTGCATGGAGTAGAACTCCCTGACCCTCTCCACGAGTTCCTCGATGATGTCCAGATCCCGGCCGACTAGTGAGAGGGCCTCATCCATCGCATCCTCGCTGATCCGAAACTCCTCTGGAGATAGTTTAACTCCGTAAAGCTTCTCGGTGAACTCAGATACAGCATCATCCTCCCGCAGCTTCACTTGTTCTATTATGGGCTTCACAGACTCCCTGAAAACTGCCAGATCTATCTCACGAGATTCCAGTTCGACTAGGAATTTCCATGCATCCTTACCTTTCAAAATGCGCAGGGGTACCACCCTGCCTTATGACTGGGCTATCCTTAAAATGATGGGCGCCCTCTACCTTGGGGGGGATGAGATAGCCATCCCAGAATGAGGGGACTCTAAAAATGATTTACCCAGGGGTAATCGACCCCCCGACCTCCAAACCATGGATGAGCGAGGACCAACCCGTCAGTAGGCGAGGACAAGTCTCTTCCCCTTATAAGCCTCCATGATTTTCTTCAACCCCTCTTTCAGCTCTACATCGTACCTGAAACCCAGATCATGCTCAGCCTTCTTAGTATCAGCAAGTGTCCTGAAAACGTAGTTCTTTATCGGATTTTCCCTGTATTCTAGCTTCAAATCGAGGCCCAAATCCCTTATAAGCTCAGCTAACTCGTTAAACGACGTTTCCTTTCCCGTCCCAACGTTGTACACTTCACAGCCCCTCCCCCTCGTCCAGGCCAGCAGGAAGGCTCTGACAACATCCGTCACGTATATGAAATCCCTGGTCTGCCTTCCGTCACCATATATAACGAAAGGCCTGCCCTCCAGCGCAGCCCATACCATCTGAGAGGCCACGTTTGCGAAAGATCCCTTGGGCCTCTCGTTAGGCCCGTATACACTGAACAGCCTAAGGCCCACACTTTCTACCCCATGCAGCTCGTGATAAACCTTAGCTAGTCTCTCTATCCAATACCTTCCCTCCGTATAGAAGTCGGTGGGGAAAACGGGCATGTCCTCTGAGAACGGAGGTTCATTGCCGTTGTATAGGGAAGATGTTGAGGCGTAAACTACCTTCGCACCGGATTCCCTTGCATACTCGAAAACAGCTACGGCATCTCCTATCGCAAGGGAGAGGAGGGCAGGATCCTTGCGATACATTGGACTGGATGAGGGAATGCCTAGATGGAAGACGACGTCCACGGGCGTTAGCTCACTGATGGAGGAGGAAGTCCCCTCCAAAAGCGTCGCACCCCTCTCTTCAAGGAGAGCAGCCACCTCCCTCGACCCAGTCATGAAGTTATCTATGACCACCACATCCATCCCGTCCCTCAATAGTTTCGCTGTCAGATTACTGCCAATGAATCCCGCTCCTCCGGTCACAACAGCTCTCAAGGGAAGCACCCGAGTTTCGTTAGGCGAAAAAATAATAATTGTGGATAATGTTCAGGAGGTCTTGAGTATGTCGATGAGGTCGTCGGTCATCCTGTCAGCTTGATCCACCGTGACCGTGAGTGGGGGCTCGATCCTCACCACGTTTCCAAACATCCCACCGGTTCCGATTATGTATCCCCTCTTGAACATACCCTCCTTGACCTTCTTCGTGAGTTCAGGATTCGGCTTCTTCCCATCCCTAACGAGCTCGATCCCTATGAAGAGCCCTCTTCCCCTCACCTCACCGATGGTTGGGAGGGAAGAATCTCTAAGCTTCTTCATTATGAATTCGCCCACCTTGTGAGCGTTTTCATGCAGCTTCTCCTCCAACATTACCTCTATCCCAGCAAGCCCCGCCGCGCACGCCACCGGATTACCCGAGAAAGTAACATTATGATCCCCAGGCTCCCAAGCTCTGTCCACCTCCTCAGTCGTCATGGTACCGGCCAGTGGAAGTCCCGCTCCCAAAGCCTTGCCCATGGTCATTATGTCGGCCTTGACATCCTCCCACTCATGGGCGAATATCTTGCCTGTCCTCCCGAAGCCGCTCTGTACCTCATCCATTATGAGGAGGACCTCGTTCTCTCTAGCGATCTTCTCTAGCTCCTTCAACCAGCCGTCGGGTGGGACTATTATACCTCCCTCGCCCATGACCGGCTCCATTATTATGGCAGCCACGTTTTCCGAGCCGAGATGGTATCTTACATACTCATCCACCTTCTCCAAGGTGTAATTCTTGCAGGTCTCCACATCTCCCGGGAACCTGAAGCAGTATGGAGAGGGAAGGTGCACGACACCTGGATAATTGGCAAAATGGCCCAAATGCCTCTTATATTTTCTCTCATGAGTGAGCGTGAGAGTTAGAGCCCCTCTTCCGTGGAACGCGAAATCGAAGGCTATGATGTAGGCACCTGTCTTACCTTGGACCTTGACCGAATACTTCTTTGCTAATTTTATGGCGCCCTCCACGGCTTCTGTGCCACTGTTAGCGTAATATGTTTTCTTAAGATCGCCAGGGGCTATTTCCGCGAGTTTCTTCGCGAGCTCGAGCGCGGGGACATTGTAGTAAATCATACCTATGTGGGCTATCTTCTCCATCTGTTCCTTAACGGCGTTGACTATCTTGGGATGAGAATGGCCGTAGTTAATGACTCCGAACCCCGAAAAGAAGTCGAGATACTTGTTACCATCGACATCCCAAATCTCAATTCCCTTGGCTCTTTCCAACACAATCGGGTAGATTATTGGGTATGCACTCTGGAGGTAGGCCCTCCCATCCTCAACACTCAAAATACCACCTGAGGAAGCTTGGTAGGGTTAGTGATAAACCTACCCCTCAATTAGGTAGGAGGTAGTAAAAATGGGTTTAGAGGGTTATTCTTACTTTATTATGCCCAAGTAGAGCTTGGCGAACTGGGGGTGCTCCAATAACTCCTTAGCGCTACCCTCATACCTCATGGTGCCGCTTACTAGAAGGTATCCCCTATCTCCTACCTCCAACGCCCTCTTCGCGTGCTGCTCTACCATAACTATCGTCTGGTGATGCTTATCCCTCAACTCAACTACCTTGTTAAGGACCTGCTTAACGAGGATCGGGGCTAGATCAGTGGTCATTTCGTCCAACATCAGGACCTTAGGTCTCCTCATCAGAGCCATACCTATCGCGAGCATTCTCCTCTCTCCACCGCTCAAGGTCCCTGCCTTCCTCTTCCTGAATTCTCTCAGCCTGGGGAACATGTCTAATATCTCCTCTATCCTTTCAGGAACTTCCTCCCTAGGTAGGAGGTAGCCGGCGATTTTCAAGTTCTCTTCAACGCTCAATCCAGATGCTACATTACCCAACTGAGGTAGGTATGCGATACCCATCCTTGCTTTTTTGTAGGCGGGCACCTTTGTGACATCCTGTCCCTCGAAAAGAACTTGGCCCTTGTGAATGGTGGCTATCCCCATGATGCTGTTAAGGAGAGTAGTCTTACCCGCGCCATTAGGTCCAACAACTACCGTTATCTCCCCTTCCCTCACCTCGAAGTTTATGTCGAATAGAACCTCCAGCTTCCCATATCCTGAGTACAACCCCTTAGTCTCTAACACTGCCATAAGACCACCTCATCCTATGTAGATCTCGATTACCTTAGGATTATTGGCGACCTCATCGGGTAAGCCTTCTGCTATTAAGGTCCCTCTATCGAGCACGTACACATAGTCCGCGAAGGGTAAGGCAATGTCTATCCTGTGCTCTATGAGGAGGAAGCTGACATCCCACTGCTTCCTTAGGTTGCTCACGTAAGTCAGGATCTCGCCTGCATATGCGGGGTCCACTCCACCTATCGGCTCATCGAGGGC
>JACXSR010000194.1:0-2195 GCA_035319845.1 Thermoproteota archaeon | reverse complement strand
CCCACGCCCGGCAACACCCCCTTCACTCAGGGAACCGGCCCGAATCCTGAGAGCTCGACACGATCACCTCGGAGCATTTTTCAGTTCCCAGCGCCCCCTTACCCATATGAGGGCGACCCTCCTCTGGAAGTACAGGACCGATGATTCGGGGAGGCTCAGCTCCACCGGAGGATGCGCTCTACTGGTGGAGGGAGGGGTGCTGAAGTGCATCTCTGACGGGACCGTGAGGTGGAGGTTCGAGGGGAAGGTCAGGGACGTCAAGAGCTTGGGGGACCTCATCATCGTCCTGTCCGAGGAGCTCGTCTGCCTAGACGCTTCCACCGGGGAGAAGCTCTGGTCCCGTCGGGGGGTCGATTTGGTGGATGCCGACGGGGGGAAGGTGTGCGCGGTTTCGGGGAGCAGGGTGGAATGCCTGAATCCGGAGGGATCCGTCAGGTGGACCTACGATCTCCCTTCCCGTGCGATCTCCCTGTCCGTAAGCGACGATCTGATCTACCTGCTCTGCGAGGACGGCTTCCTGTACTGCCTCAGGGAGACAGAAGATCTCCCAAAACCAGGCGGCCTCTTCAGACCTCAGCCACCCGAGGAGGAAACGGTCTTTGAGGGGAGCTGGGTTCCCTCCGAGCTCATATGAGCGTAATCAGGCCCTCAACCTCCTCACTTCTGCCTTCTGATGCTCCACTATGACGCGGGGATCCAGCTCCACCAGCCTCCTTACGGATCCGCCCCCTCCGTAAACCCTCTCCCACCTGAGGACCCTCTCATCCACGTAAGTCTTCAGGGGAATCCCGACCGGAGGGACCTCGCCGACCTTGTAACCCGTGTGCGCCACGACCTCGCTGGGTGACGCGAGTCTCGCGCCCTCTCCCAGCTTGGAGAGGTCCAGCTTGGATCTCCCATCGAGAATGGCCAGCACGGGTCCCTCTCCAGTGATCACGACTAGGGTCTTGATTATCTGCTCCTCCCTCACCCCCAGCTCCTTGGCCGCCTGCCTGACGGTCTTGACCTCCCCTCTCGTCTCGATGATCCTACCTCCCAGCCTCTCCACAAGGGACTCGAATGATGGGGTCATCACCCTCTCCGGAGAGTGGATCTCTTAAGCTTACCCGACCAGTCCGCGGGAGGGATAGCGATGCCGACGAGGGGAAAATACGCGGATCGACCGTATTGAGAACCCGGTCAGCGGGGTAGGGGTCACTGCTTATAACTGGCCCATCGACTAAGGTTGGAGGCCCATGAGGAAAGAGAGGCTGGCTCTGATCATAACGCTGCTCATAAGCCTAGTTATAGGCATCGGATTCTCCGCTGCCATGCCCGTGTTCCCCTACTTAGTGCTGGCCCTCAAGGGGATTCTGAAGGAGCTTCCAGAGCTGACTCAGGGAATGATCTCCGCCCACGAAGGGGCGGTCGAGTTCGGGGCACTCATGGCAGCCTTCATGCTATTCAGGGCTCCCATCGCCGCCTTCTCCGGAACACTAAGCGACCTTTTGGGCAGAAAGACGATGATACTCGCTGGCATGATCCTCTACACCCTGACATCGCTGGGGATGTTCCTGGTGGATGATGTGCTGGGCCTCATAGTCCTGAGGGCCATCACCGGTGTCGCCTCGGGCATAACTTGGCCCGTGGCCGAGGCCTACCTCGCCGACGTCACCTCCCCCCAGGAGAGGGGGAGGGCCATATCCCTCTACATCATGACCCAGAACTTGGGGGATGTCGTCGGTCCGGGGATAGGGGCCGCGGTTTACAAGCTCTATGTCGGCATGTTCGGACCGGAGGACTATCTCCTTGCCCTGAAGACCCCGTTCATAGTCATGGGAGGCCTGAGCTTGATCGCCACGGCCTTGGCCGTGGCGCTGCCCAAAGTGGTGCCCACTGCGAAGGAGGTAAGGTCGGGCCTCAGGGAGATAGCTTCCATAATCAGGAGCCTCCCCAGGCCAGTAGCGACAAGCATAAAGGCCATTTACGTCAATGGAGTTGGAAATGGGCTCGCCATGGGCATAATGAATACGGCCCTCATCGTGTACGCGGTCGAGAGGATCGTCAAGGACCCGGCGGTGATAGGCCTAGCCTTCACGGTGATGGGCCTCACGGCCCTGCCCACCACCTTCATCTCGGGCTGGTTGAGCGATCGCTTCGAGCGGAGGAAGCCATTCGTGCTCGCGAGCTACGTGGTGAGCAGGCCCGTGATATTC
>JACXSR010000005.1:0-2205 GCA_035319845.1 Thermoproteota archaeon | reverse complement strand
AACAAGTCCTTGATCTATCTCAGGAGGAAATATCCGGAGAAGCTCTGCGAGGTCATGGCAGGCAGCATCTTGGTCCTCTAGCTGTCAGTCCCAGTCATCGTCGGTTTCAACTAGGGATTTCAGCACATCCTTTATCTCCCTCTCGAGCTCAGGGAACCTCCTCGACATATCCTCCAGAGATGAATGGAGCTCTGCAAACTTATAGTCGGGTACTTCTAGCTTATCGCAGTCCAGTTTGAAGGACTTGAATATCCTCCCCTCGTACTTCCCAAGGCCCTTCGCCTCTAAGCTCCTCTCCACCTTGGCTAGCACTCTAGAATGAGGAAAATCGCTCTCACCACCAACTAAAGCTGAGATGAGGTCTTTCAGCATGACCTCACCATTACTCAGTTCCTGTAGATCTTTCTCAAGTCCATTTGCCTGAACTTCGCCCTTTCTCACTATTTCGTGGCCTCTGATCCTTCTGCTCCGTAGAAAGCCCTTCTCCTTCCTGTCAACGTACCGGATAGTCAGCGCTCTCTCCTCCATCAACCACTGAAGGGCGGCCATGATGACTTTAGACGCCAGATCCTCTCTAGAAACCTTCTGTCCAGAGCATGGATCCTTGTAACCCACGATCTTTGATTTCTTGACGAAGAGGAGGGGTCTAGCAAATACCATCTCACTCGGTAACAAACAAGCACCTGTTTCTCTCTCACCCTCTCCTTAAAAAGGGAGCAGTTGCATCATGTCGATGATAGTGATGAAAGGAGGTGAAGTGGGATACCTGATCGGGGGATGGCGAGTGGTATTCATTGGATTTGCTCTGTCTAAGTTGATAGCAACCTGTAAGAAATTCTCTCAATCCTCCTTAATCGACTCTCCAAAGAGGGGCTCCAAGAGAACAGCCCGAGTATGCGTCTCAATGAGGGGGAGAACTTGGAAACTAGAAAGGAATTTCCGGCTCTGGCCATGGCCACCTTGACCAGCGCCGATGCCAGTTGAATTGGTTTCCCGGTGACCACCACCGAGAACTCGTCCGCCCTGTACTCGAGCCTCCTGGAGAGAGCGGCACCAGCCGCGGTTCCTATAGGGATGTTCATCAGGCTGAGAACGAGGGCGACGATCCGCACCATGGAGTGATGTTCCACCAAGTGACAGATCTCATGGGCCAGCACCGCTTCCAGCTCTCCCTCACTCAGGAGATCCAGCATGCCAGCGGTCAACACCACGGCCCCGCTCCTCAGGCCGGTCTGGACGGCGAATGCATCTGGGGGACCGGGCTTCACCCCAAGCTTCAGCCTCCACCTTGGAGGACTGAGCCCCCTCAACATCCGGACCAGCTCATGGTCTGAGGGGAACCACCTTACCTCCTGGAGGGAGAGGATCGCCAAACCCAATAGAATCTCAGCTAGGGGGAAGGAGGCTATCAGCAGGGATAGAAGCAACAAAACCCACGATTCGATCCAAAGGGAAAGTAGAAGCAGTAATCCCGAGGCGGCCAAGACGAGAGCGATCATTTCCCCGACCTCTCCCTGATCCTCCTCAGCAGCTCCCTCAATTCCTCCTCATTCAGCTGACTCGCACTCTCCTCGACGAATCTGAGGAGGACTACCTTGCCAAGCACGCGGGAAAGCCTGTCTATGGCCTCTCTCACCATCCTGCGTTCGTACTCCTCCCGGGTCAGCGCGGGCCTGTATATGTAGTACGTTCCACCCCTCCCTCTGGCGCTCTCCCTGAGCAGGAGCCCCTTCCTGTATAACCTGGATACCACGGTGCTGACCGTGGTGAGCGACAATTTTCTCTCCCTGTCTCTGTTTATCTCCTCGAGTACCTCTCGCACAGTTGCCTCTCCCTTTCGGAAGAAGATCTCCATTACCTTGGGTTCGAGGGGCTCCCTGCCCATCATGCTACGAGACGCCAAAGCAATTTAAGTGGATCGGACCGCAATAAGCCCTTCATGCATCGAAGCGGGCTTGAGGTAACGATATATACTACCTACTACATTATGTAGTAGGTGGCACGGTGATAGAGGTCCGGGGCCTCACCAAGGCCTACGGGAAGAAGGTCGCAATCCAAGATCTAAGTTTCTCCGTGGAGAGAGGGGAGATTTTCGGCCTGTTGGGACCCAACGGCGCCGGTAAAACGACGACAATAAGGATACTCTCCTGTATACTACCGCCAGATTCAGGGGAGGCGAAGGTTAACGGATACGATGTGACCGAG
>JACXSR010000193.1:0-2212 GCA_035319845.1 Thermoproteota archaeon | reverse complement strand
CCCCCACTCCTCCGGCTGCCCGAACATCTTGAGCATCCTGCCTGAGGTTCTCAGGGTCAGCGCTGCCACCAAGATCCCCAGCAAGCCTAGACCCCTTATCCACACGGGCAGGATCAGCCCGTAAAGTGAGTCCAGCGAGTACCCTAGTATTGAGGAGACGAGCATGACGAACAGCCATAGAAAGAGCCTCTTCTTCACCTTCTCCATTGAAGCCACCCGACTTGAGGTTACTCACCGACGCCTTTAAGATTTCAACCATGATGCGCCGCTGGTGAGCGTCCAGATCGCGGCGAGATTTTTCTGGGGAGCACGATTGGGGTATGCTAACTTCCCTGCATCGAAACTAGGGGGAGATGGGGGAGGTTAGCTGAGGAGAACCGCCAGCACTCCTGAGAGGAATATGCCGTCGAACACGCCAGCCCCTCCTATGCTCACCAGACCACTACCTATCTTCTCCACCTCCCTGAGTCTGAGTAGATCTGCCCCTATCAGGGTTCCAAGGGTACCCGAAATATATGCGCTGACCCCGGCGAGATGAGGGACCAGTACGAGGGAGGAGAGGGCAGCAGCTATCGGGGCTATGTAGAAGGGCATCACTATACCAACGCCCCTAACTGGCCTGCTGAAGGCGTAGCTCACCAGAGTGACTATGATCAATGAGGCGATGATGCCCGGCCTGGGGCCCACCTTGTAGAGGAGGAAGAGGGAGAATGCTGTCGGTATGAGCGCTCCTCCCAAGTTAACCGCGACCACGACCCTCCTCTCTATCCTGACTGGGGGCAGCTTCACCCTTAGGAACAGGACCTCTACCTCGTCCACAATCTCGTAGGTTCTCTTCTCCCATAAGGGAATGTTAACGGCGCTGCCAATAAGCGTCGACAGTAGGAGCAGCCAAGTCTGCCATGGGGCGAGGCCTATCTTGGTGAACGCCCTTCCCACCATGCCCAAGAAGAGGAGGAACATTATGGGTAGTAGGAAGAGGAGGAGCAGCATCACCAGCATCATCGCTAGCGGATAGTATATGTAGGATCTATCCACCTGCCTTCGCGAGGGGACAGGTAATAAAGACCCCCCCATGGTCCATCCCGAGATGTCGTGGTGCAGTCATGGGAGACCCCAGATTCCCCTTCCAGCTAGCCATGGATCGAGCGGGGCACCCTCCGCGCCTGGGGAGTCGCCCTCATCGGCGCCGAGCATGTGCCGGTTGATTTCTCCCCTCATCCCTCGAGAAAGGATATATCTCCGGGACTCAGGTTTATCTCGACCGCTCTAGCGTTATCTTCAAGCTGTTTCATGCGTTTGGCTCCAGGAATGGCGACCACTCCGTTCCCCCTGATCACCCAAGCTAGGGCGAGCTGTGCCGGTGTCACCCCCTTCTTCCCGGCCAAGTCCCTCAGCCTGTCCACCACCGACCAGTCCACCCTCCCGTAGAGGTGCCAGATGTTCAGCCTCCTCTGTAGCCCTCCAGGCATCCTCCCCGGCCCGTACTTCCCCGTGAGGAGTCCTTGGGCTAAGGGGCTGTATGCTATAATCGTAATCCCCTCTCTCCGACAGTGGGGAATCAGACCGCGCTCTACTTCCCTCTTCAGGAGATTATACTCCACCTGATTGCTGGCCAGATCGTGTCTCTGCAGGTAGCTCCTGGCATCTTCCATCTGCCTCAAGGAGAAGTTGCTCACTCCTATTGCCCTTATCCTCCCCTCTTCCAGTTCCCTCTCTAGAGCCCTCATCGCTCCCTTAAGGGGGAAAATGGGGCTGGGCCAGTGGATCTGGTAGAGGTCCACGTATCCCGTATTTAACCTCTTCAAACTGTTTTTCAGGGCCTTCAGAACCCCGGAGACTGTGAGCCTGTAGGGGAAGACCTTGGTGGCTATCACAACTTCCTCCCTATCCACGTAGCTCAACGCCCTTCCTACGATCCTCTCAGATCTGCCCCATCCGTATATCTCAGCTGTATCGATGAAGTTGATTCCCAGCTCCACCGCGCCTCTTATTATGGATATGGCCTCCTCTTCCCCGAGCTCCTTCCCCCATCCCCAATAGCTCGCGCCGAACTGCCATGTTCCCAGTCCTATCTTGGATATCTTTATTCCGGTCTTCCCCAACTGTTCGTACTTCATGTGCATCCCTTTAGTCCGTGCCGCCAACCCAGTTAAAACTCGTACAGCGCGGGAATATGGGGTAGCCCATTGATCCACAGCGTCAGGAGGTC
>JACXSR010000153.1:0-2234 GCA_035319845.1 Thermoproteota archaeon | reverse complement strand
CTGAAATGGCGACTCATCCCTTCTCATCCCGGCCCGTGTATGCGAGCCCGTATGCTCCATATCCACCTACACCTGCCCGTCAGGCTCTCAGGTACGAGAGCGCTAGATTGTCTCTTTTTCATAGGAGACCCGATTATATGAAATTTGGGGATATTAACGTTTAGTATTGAGGCATCTACGATCCACTCGAAGCTCCTCTGAGGGTGTTATTGGATGAAGGCCGTTCATGTCGCCATCCTAGTCGCGTTGATCTTAGGGGGGCTCGTGCTGTTCGACTTCATGAGGGCTGTTAATGCGGCTAATAGTCTTAAAGTACAGGAGGCTCGGTTGGAAAACCTCGATGTCGATCTGGGCTGGAGGATTAAGGTGGGCATACCGCCCATAGAGCCCTACATCAAGCGGGTGAACTTGGAACTTTCCATGCTACTCAACAATCCATCCGATTATGAACTGAGGATCCGCGAGCTGGAGTACGAGATTCACCTGAACGGCAGGCCAGTTGCTTCGGGCAGGATGGAGGATGTGCATGTACCACCCGGGAGAAGGACTTTGACAGTTCCCATCTCAATAAATCCGGAGGAAGCAGCATCAGCACTGCTGGATGCGATAACTTCCGCTGTTAAGAGGGGAACCCCGTATCTCGACTTCGACTACAAGGTGGATGGTAGAGCTAGGGTTCCGGTAACCGTGTTGGGAATGGAGATCCCCGGTTCCGTGGTCACGGTACCCTTCCAGAAGGAGGGAACGTACAGGTTTTCCTTCAGCCTTCCATCCATATCCCAGCCGACACAGCCACCCACACCCGCCCAAACCCAAGGATCGGTGGAACAGGAGGTTAGGGGAACCATAATCGTAGAGAGATACGGATGGTTCATCGGAAGCTCCGCCGTGACATCAGCCCAACCAGGCGCGTCAGTCAGGGCGGCGGTCCTCATCAGGGCTCAAGGTAACGTGGATGGAACGGTAACCCTCGAGCTCAGGAGGGATCTCAAGTACATGTCCGATACCGTTCTGACCCAGAGGAGCTTTCGCGTGAGCCTAGCCGACGGAGAAGAGAAGACCCTTTACATAGATTTCATGGCGGAGAGCGTGACTAACCTCAGGGGCTATTTCATGAGGGTCTACTACGACGGCACTCCCGTGTGGGAGATGGAAGATAGATATCCGCCCAGGTTGGCGGTGAAGAGGACACCCGTTACCCAGACTACCGCGCCCGTCACCCAGGCCACGGGGAGATGGGGGACCTTGGTTGTCGAGCGCTACGGGTGGCTGTTGGGAGGGGAACCCGTCGATAGGGCTCCCAGCGGCAGCATCGTAACGGCCGCCGTGTTGGTGAGAGCTAGCGGCGGGGATTTGGATGGTACAGTAACGATCGAGGTGAGGAAGGACCTGAGATTCAGACCAGACGAGACAGCGGCTATGAGAGACTTCCACATCAGCCTTCGGGAGGGGGAGACGAGGCTACTGACCTTGAGCTTCGTCGTGGAGAGAGGCATAACGCTCAGGGGATATTACATCAAGGTATACCTCGACGGGGCGCCGGTCTGGGAGATGAGTGAGGGGTATCCTCCCAGACTCAAGGCGGGATAATATCGATCGACTCCAGCTGAGCGATCGAGATAGCCATGTCGTGGTCAGATCATTCCTTCCAAGTTGTCTCGTGAAAGGACGATGTACAGCATCTCCCTCCATCTCTGCTATCTTGAGCAGGTTCCCCCCTCAGTCTCTATCAGAGGGGACCCCTATACATCGGACTTCATAGACCTAGCCATTCCGGGCTGCACCAGTTCGAGGGAGGAGCCCAATACAGATACCCCCGGAAATACCGATTTCCAATTCGATGTATTCCTCGTAAACACCCATCCTTCACACTCTAGTGTCTGCTTAATGCCCTCTCGTTCAGCTCCTGAATAATATTCTAGAACCCCTTTATCACGAGCAATCATTGGGGGAAGGTGAAGATTATTAATAAACATTTAGTTGTTTAAGCCGCATTGCGCACGGTTTTAATGGAGCAGGCCCCTCTATTTGTTATATTCTTGCTCCTCCTATCACAACGGTTAAGTTCCATGGCGCGTGAAGGAGTGAGGTTGAGTCGTCGGCACTCTCGAGTAGGTTCTTTACCCGAAGAAGCAGCCTAGTGAACTCTCCAGTCATTTACACCTAGAGAGTTGATCTCCAGTGGAGATTAGGGTACCTTGACAGATTTAGACCCTCATTCGCATTGCTGGAGG
>JACXSR010000192.1:0-2254 GCA_035319845.1 Thermoproteota archaeon | reverse complement strand
CATCGCCGAACTCATCAACGATAAGCTCCCCAAATTCCATCCCGTCCTCATACTCGGCAGGCGCAGGATAGATCCCAAGGAGGCCCTGAGAAGGGCAAGGCTCAGAGAGAGCAGGCTCCTCATCTCCACCAGCGCCGGGGAGGAGGGGATTGACCTGCCGGAGGCTGACCTCTTAGTGGTGTGGAGCAACATAGCGAGCCCCCTCAGGTTCATACAGAGGTTGGGAAGGGTGCTCATGGCTGCTACTGGCCAGAAGCGGAGACCGAGGTGGGTTGTCTACTTGGTCACCCCGGACACGGTGGATGTTGACAGCCTGCTGGACGGGCTCATGGAGGCCAGAAGAGCCGGGGTGGCGCTGAACGTGGATCCCGGGGTAGTGGAATATCTGTGGAGCTTGAGCAGGAGGAGGCGCTACTTGGAGATGCTGGAGGAGCCCATGCCCCTCGATATACTGGCCAAAGCTGTCGGGGCTCCGGAAGAGAGGGTCAGGGAGGCCCTCAGGTGGCTCGGTGATAGGGGGCTAGTGATCTACGTCCACACCCCGATGGGGAAGGTTTACTCATCCAAGGGTGCCTTGGACAGACTGCGCGAGAAGTACGGAAGATTTCTAGTTCCAGATCCCGAGCTGGAGGGAAAGGCCACGGTCTACTTGGGTGAGGAGACCGTATCGGCCAGGGGAGGATTCAAGAGGGTGTATGAGAGACTCCTCAAGCGCCTCGGGAGGTGGGGGCAGTTCGATCGCCTCAGGGTGAGCGTCAGGGTGAGGGAAGGCGGGCTGGAGAGGCTAGTGAACCTCACCTACTCCTTCAGGATAGAGGATCCCCATGTGTTGAGGATCGCTCTGGAGAACGCCTTCTGCAGGGACTCCCTCACATGACCCGGAAATCACGGCAAACCCTCACCCACCCGCGCGATGACATGTAATGAGAGATCAACAGAGAACTTCTGAATGAAGCTGATCGGGGAACCTCATACCGCTCCGTCATCCATCGGGATAGAGGCTCCTGTCAAGGCGAGAGTAGATGCGCACGGATGCCCATCCTAGGAGGAAGTTGGACAGGGCGATCTCGACGAAGTGTGCGTACCTTATCCTCTCGGGCATGAATTCACTGGGTATCAACAGGCTAGAGGCCATGAGGAGGGAGAAGGCAGTGCCGGTCAGTAGGCTCGTCCTCTTCACATCGGTCAGGGTTACCTTCACTATTAGAAGGGACAGCAGGGCCCAGAGGAACCCCCTAACCACCTGAAACGGCAGGATCCACGCGGGCATCTGCAGGTCCCCGTAGTAAATCCTGAAATCCTCCCCAGCTAGGGGGATGAAGACGAACGCCCCGAAGAGGATGTAGATGAGTGGATAAATGAGGGAGATGGCGGCAACACCGGCCAGGATCCTCCTTCCTAGGTTCACTTCCCTGGTGGTCCCCCTCCCTCCTCTGTAGAGGCAGGTCATCCCGCCAGCCGAGAGCGCCGCTGTGAAGAGGCCGTGGAGGAAGATGAGTGGAATCACCTCCTCATCTATGATTCCCGTGAGGTAATCTAGGAAGATCACGGTCTCGATCTGGCTTAAGAACGTGGTGATGCCGAAGAAGACGACGAAAATGGTCGCAAACAGCTTCCATCCGCTCAAATCGGAGTATGATGCCAGCGTGGCTAGGGGAACCGAGTAGAGGAAGCACACCAGCACAACGAAGGGAAGCGCGTTCGCCGACCCCTGTGGGAAGATCAGGGAGGATGTCACGATGAAGGAGGCCGCGATGATCGCTGCAGAAGCTGCGAGCTTGATCATGGTTAAATGAACGATTCAATCAATATAAGTATTGAGGGAACCGTTTCAACGCGCGCGACCCCCCTGCAGGGGGGAGGGAGGTAAGGTGTTAACGCCTTCATCAACACATGTGACGGTTGGGAAGGAGGATGATATGGTTTCCCGGGACAGATCACCGCACGCGGGAGCGTTTCACCCGCGTCCCATCAATCATCCTTAAGTCCCGCTACCGGCGCGATCCCATGTGAATCGCGCGGCCATACTTCTCCTGATCCTGCTCGTATCCCTCGTTCAGCCAGTTTCCGCCTCCGGTGGCTCGTCATCACCCCAGGATGGGGGATCTGGTAATGTAATGGATGCAGCGGATAATGTAACGCTCACCCTCGACGGGGCGCGGCTTTCCCCTCCATTGGATCGACTCGTCTGGGTCAGGGACCTCACCGATGTCTTGAATGGGACGGACCTGCTGGCCAACGTCAGCTGGAGGGG
>JACXSR010000085.1:0-2314 GCA_035319845.1 Thermoproteota archaeon | reverse complement strand
CGGTGATCATAAACTCCACATATACCTACACGGAGGGTACGGAGTTCCTCGCCGACTCCTCCGACGATGATGCCGATACCTACTTCAAGGTCGTGCTGGTTCAGGACTCCCTGGCCACCGGCGGTGGTTACGTCGTGGTAGCCGCGAAGGGGCACTATGACAACTTGGACATCGATGTTTACAACCCCGTCTTCGTGCACTACTGCGTGTTGGGGAGCGGCGACTACAACGTCACCGACATATTCGTGGTGGGCGTTGATCCGCGGAACACCTTGGATGTCAACTCGGTGTTCATGCCCTTCACCGGGCTGAGCGTCGCTGCCCAGAACTTCGAGCCTTGGCTGATCCTCATCGCGGTGGGACTCCTCGCTGCCGAGATCCTAGTCGAGCTCAGGATCAGACGCAGGAGGAGGGTGAGGAATCCGCTCCTCGGCTCCTGATCTCCCCAACTCCCATTTTTGTGGGTGAGTTTGATGCGCCCCCTCGTTTTCCTGCTCGTTATGGCGCTTATAGTCTCATCAGTTCACGTTCGGGCGCAGCGCCTCCCCCCGGAATACAACCCGCTAGTCTATGAAAGGCTGGATGTGGTCGTTAGGGCCCTCCCCAACGGCTCGATGCTGGTGGAACTCACGGCGGTCCTCAGGAATGATGGGAAGGTGATGGTGGTGCCCGGCTACGGGAGGATTCCCCTCACGGTACTGAAGCAGGAGAGGCTCTTGGGATTGCCCCTCCCCTCCGAGATGGCCCTCAACGGGAGCGTGGAGATCTTGGAGGCCGTGGACATGGGTACGGGGAGGGATGTGGAGGCCTTGGTCGTGACGGAGAACGGCACCCGAGTCATCAGGTACGCCCTGTGGCAGCCTCTCAAACCGGGGGAGACCAGCAGACTCAGGTTGGTGTTCAGGATCGATGGGGCCGTTGAGAAAGGGGTTCTCTTCGATGAGCTTGGGTTCTCCCTGGGACCGCTGTCGAACCGCGTCGAGGCAGGCTCACTCGAGGTGATAGCCCCAACCGGTGCCACGGTGACCTTCTCGGATCCTCCCTCCAGCGATGGAAGATGGGATCTCTCTGGCATGGGTCCTGGAAGGCCCTTCAGGGTAACGGTGGAGTTCAGCTCCCTTCCCCTACCTCATCTACCTGTCCACGGCTATTTGATCCTCTGGGGAGGCCTGATCTTCCTGATCCTCGTTCTGATCCTGATAAGAGTTCGGATCCGGAGGTAATGATATGAGGAGGGCGGCCTTCCTCCTAGCCCTGCTGGCGGCGCAGGTCGCCCTCCCCTACTCGTTAATATCGAGCGCACCCACGGCCCTCTCGCCAGGAGTTCCCGTGAGGATATCCTTTCCCGGACAGGTGTCGGATGTCTCCCTGATCATGCCCAACGGTACCGCCCTCCCCCTTTCCCCGAATCTCTCGTCGATATTCTCTTGGTCGGATCGGATTCTCACGATCAACACGTCATCGCTCCCACTGGGAGAATATCGGGTGATGTGGTCCGGAGGGAACTACTCATTCGTTCTGGACAGGGTTGGAATAGAGCTGAGGAGATGGAGGGGTGCGAAGTTCTTCGTGAGAACCCTGTCCGAACTCACGGGTTTGCCGGTGCCGGCCGAGGTCACGGTCTTCACGCCCAAGGGGGCCATTAACCTCACCTCCGACGGGCGCACGAAGCCCTTCTCCCTCCCTGCGGGTAATTACACCTTGAGGATAGTTGCCGTCGATGGGAACCTGACCGGAGAGCTCGTGGAGGAGGTATCGATTCCAGCTCCGGATGAGGGCGGGAAGGAGGGCTTTAAGCTCGACAGGGAGGTCTATTTCCCGGGCGAGGAGGTCGTCCTGAGGATATCCTCCTTTCCGGGGGAGATAAGGCTTATCTACCCGGATAATAGCAGCGAGCTCCTCAAACCCGAGCGATCTGATCGCGGTTGGGTCATCAGAATCCCCCTGAACTCCTCCGTGATGCTCGGCAGGTACGAGATCCTCGTCGGAAACGAGTCGGTCAACTTCTACGTGGACCACTACGAACTCGAAGCCAGTTACGAGAGCGGACTCGTAAGGGGGAGAGTATCCTTCTTCTTCGTCCCACCTGAGGAGGTTATGTACAGGTTTTCCAGCGGGAGGCACGGCCGCGCGAAGGTCGTGAACGGGTCCTTCGTGATCCCCGTACCTCGAGGGGAGGAGAAGGTCGAACTGAGGTGCGGTAACGCCGCCCTATCCCTTGTACTGGTCGAGAGGAGGGTGAGCCTCGATAGAGAGGTTTACTTCCCCGGTGATGTGGTGGTCGTGAGGTCTACCTTCGAGCCGGTCAATGCCA
>JACXSR010000169.1:0-2321 GCA_035319845.1 Thermoproteota archaeon | reverse complement strand
ACCTCCTCCCTAGGATCGGTATCCTCGCCACTATCTCCTTACCTGGAGGTTGGACAGGTAACTCTTAACATCCGGACCTCTCAAATCCCCGTCCGTCATTCCCGAGATGTAGCTGGCCACCTCACCGGGGGAGGAGTTTCCCAAACTTAGGGCCCTAAGGATCAGCTCATATCTTTCGGTAAATACCCTCTCCTCCACTCTGAAGCTCTCCCCGACGAGTGCCGGAACGTTGAACCTGATCACATCGATGAGGGATTCCAGAGTGAACTCCGGATCCAGAAATCTCAGGATCCATGGATCCCTGAGGTAAGGGGCGGCCCTCAGGAGATCTGAGGGATTCATGCGATCCATCAATCTCCTGACAGGTCGACGGGCCTGATGAGACTCACCCTGACCGGCCTCACCAAGCCGAGCAACGGACTCCTGGCCGACAGGATCTTCCTCGCTACCGAGAGACTAGAGCCTATCAGGATGAGCTTTGCTCTCGACTCGGAGCTGAGGAAGTGCAACAATTCAAGAATCCGCTGGGCAGCCTCTGGAACTCGTCGACCACCACGGTCACGAGCTCCTTCATGAGCCCAGACAACCTCTCCCTGAAGACCGGGTAGGGAAGGAGCTCACCGTCGTGAGCCGCGACACCACCCTTCATAATGAAGAAGTAGTAATCGTGGTCGAGCATCCTCCTTACCATGAAGGTCTTGCCGGTCTTCCTCCTTCCAAATACGAGGAACCACCCGTCGCCCTTCAGGACGGCGACCTCACTCCTAGGAATCATAATTCCCATAATCGTGGTTCTTAAATAAGTTCGGATTCCGCGCTGCAGGGTGAAAACCCTGCTAGGGGGAGGTTAAGCGCCTGACAGGCTGGAATAGAGCTGTAGGATCCTCTCCCCCACCACCTTCAGGTCATACCGGTTTCTCACCTCACTTCTGGCCCTCTCGACCATCTCCTCGGTTCCCGCCATGAGTCTGTGCAGCGCGTCACTCAAGGACCCCGGGTCTCCGGGGGTGTAGAAGAGGGCCATGTTGTCGAAGAGGAGCCTGTGAACGGGAATGTCCGACAGGATGAGCGGGGTGCCCAGCGCGGCCGCCTCCAGCACCACGGTCGGGAACCCCTCACTCCTCGATGGGAGGATCAGGGCATCGGTTCCCCTGAAATAGGGAACCAGATCCCTCCTGGGCTTCCTGCCCAGGAACTTAACGCTCAATCCACCCGCCAGACTCCTTAGCTTCCTCTCCAAGGGGCCGCCTCCGATCATCCAGAGGCCCACATCCAAGTCGGATAGACGCTTCATGTCTAGGAGGAGCTGGTCCAGTCCCTTGGCCTCGACGAAACCTCCGACGTAGAGTAATTGGATCTCGTGCTCCTTCTCAGCGGGTTCGGCCTCCTCGCTCCACCTCTCTAACTCATTAACATCCACAAAGTTGGGAATAACCTCTATCTTGCTGGAGGGGACGCCCATTGACCTCATGTAAGCGGCATCCAGCTCCGTGAGGGCTATGAACCTGCCCGCCCCTCTTAACCAGAGGAAAGATAACCTCTCGTGGATCTTTGCGAGGAGCCTGGCTAGGCCCGTGTAATAGGCCCTACCGTGAAGCGTGATTACCGTCCTACCCTCGGGTGCGAAGGGGTACGAGAGTAGGGTGGTGAACGTGTAGGGGGAATGCAGGTGGACTATATCAGCATCCCTAGCCATCTTCCTGAATTCAAGGGGGAGCCTGAGGGAGATGGGGTTTCTGAGGGGTTCCGCCAGCGCCCTGAACCTGACGACCTTGAGGCCATCCCCCTCAACGGAGTACCGCGAGGATGTCGTGAGGACCGTAATCTCGTGACCCATCTCCACCAGATACTGAGAGAGCTTGAAGACGTGGTACTCTATACCTCCCGGATGGGGTGGAAAGCGATGCGAGATCTGCACTATCTTCAGCAGGACCCCCGACCTGATTCTGCTAGTGAGTTAAAAAGAGTGATTGGGAGGCCTCGCTTATCATTGCAGGTCCGCTGAGATACAGATAAGAACGATCGAGAGGGAAAACTCGGAGGTTTGAGCGCATATCTTTTCAGTTCCCGGCCAAAACCCATTTATTTGGGCTATGCTCAATTTTCTCGGGAAAAGTATAAGTTATCCGGCGGACACCTCTTCCCTAGGAGATATTTAGTGCCCAACACGACCAAACCCGTCGCCCTGATTACGGGAGGATCCGGATACGTCGGATCACTGGTCGCCCGAGAACTCTTAGACAGGGGGTTCCATGTCAAGTCCTTGGATATAGTGGAACCTAAGCGACCCATCGAGGGAGTGGACTACTTCATAGGTGACT
>JACXSR010000146.1:0-12216 GCA_035319845.1 Thermoproteota archaeon | reverse complement strand
CCAGTAAGCCCCGATGTGGTAGTGGCAGGTGTGTCACTGGGGGTCGTGGTTCTCGAGATAGCTGGATACCTCCTCTACAGGAGGACTCTGAGGAGGAGGTAATACTTTCACTTAACCCCCCTCTCTGCGGGGGACCATAATGAAATTATTTCTATCAGCAGTCTAACACTCGGTGATGTGGAATTCCAATAATAAGGGATCCTCACAAGTTTTCTGAGTCGTATACCCCACCTAAGCTGCCTCATAGGGAGAAGGAAGTCGGCATTCTAGTCAATACACTAGCCAGTGGATATGGCTTAACTGAAGGGCTCATACTCGTCCGAGGAGAGCCAGGTGTAGGGAAGACTTCGGTAGCTAAGCTGTCATCTGCCAGATTGAGGGAGAAGTTGAACTCCTTAGATGTTGTCCACATCAACTGTAGAACTTACAGGACGCCGACATCCGTCGTTCAAAGGATAGTTTCTTCCCTCCTACCGGGAGTTCCCGACAGGGGGCTCTCCTACGAAGAGGTCGTGCTGATACTCGAGAAGGTGCTATCTGGAGAGGACAGAGACCTGCTAATAGTTCTAGACGAGGTGGATTATCTCAGAGAGGGAGATACCTTGATATATACCCTCCTGAGGCTTCACGAGGGGGATGCACCTAAATCGCCGACTCTCGTGGTGGTCGCTAGATGGGATCCACCGTACATGATGGACGACTCCATAAGGTCCTTCATGGTGACTAGGCTTCCCTTGGAGAAGTATACTCCTGATCAGCTGGAGGCGATAGTGAGGTATAGGGCTGAAGAGGCTTTGGAGGAAGGGAGTTTTGATGATGAGGTTGTGAGTAAGGTGGTGGAGCTATCAGAACATATGGGTAATGCTAGGGTTGCCCTTAAGATACTGTATTTGGCAGCTAGACTATCGGAAGAGGCTGGTTTGTCCAAAATAGTTCCTGACATGGTCAGTGAAGCGGCCTCGAGGATAGGGGTTATAGGGATAACGGAGGATTCGCTGACTCCTCTAGATCTCCACGATAAGATACTGCTCTTAGCAGTATCTAAGAGGCTGGCTTCCTCTGGGAGATCTTGGATAAAGATGGGTGATTTATTGGAGGAATACAGGCTCCTATGTGAGGAAGTAGGTGTACTCCCCTACAAATACACGGCTATCTGGAAGAGGGTCAGAAACCTCAAGAATATGGGGTTCTTGGAGGCCAAGAAATCCGGTGAAGGTATGAAGGGACAGACTACCCTCATCTCTCTGGGCTCAATACCGGCAGATAAGCTGAGGGAGAAGCTTAAGGATATGTTAAAGGAGGAATTGAGTCCCTTAGCCTCCAACCTCTAATCTATAGTGCTCCTCTAAGTCCTCCAGTATCTCTCTTATATCCTCCTCCCTCAATCCCAAGTCCCTCTCCAATCTCCTTATGATCTTGCCCTCTCCTTTACTATCCGCGATGAGTATAGGCACGATTTCCATTCTCACAACCTTCGTCGGTACATGGAGTTCCTTAGCGAGTCTAAACAGGAAATCCTTCGTCTTGGTCCTGAGCTCCTTGGTGGTGGCTAGCTTCTTGATTATTTCCGGGAATCTCATCTTCACCCCCTGGGGTTTGGTCTCCTTGGCAGTACAGACGGCATAGGTCATTAGCTGTGTGTAATAAACCAGAAGCTTCCAGTTATTCGTCTTTATTATGCGACTTCTCACAATGTCGGCGTGTGAGAGGTAGTCGTAAGCTCTTGAGAGAGCCCTTCCCTTATACACGTAGGGCAGGTTCTCCTCAACCCATCTGAATAGCATATCCGGGTCTACATCCGTGTTAAGGGACGTTAAATAGGCGGAATAACAGTTCTCTCCGTAAAACACTGCCGTAAGTACCTTGAATACATCAGCTTCCACGTCTCTCTTACCAAATTTCTTTCCAATTACCTCCGATAACTTGTGACTGCCCTTAACGAGGCTCTCAAGATCGTTAATAGCTGCCCTGAGGTCCCCCTGTGAATTGACGGCTATCTGCCTCAGGATGTTATCCGGAACCTTTACACCCTCCTTCCTGCATATCTCCTTGAGGACGGAGAGAACCGTAGTCCAACGAAGCCTGTAGAATCTGACTATCTTTGACAGAGACCTTATTTCGTACAAGTGCCTCTCATAAGGATCATTTGCCGTCATCACAACAGGGACTCCCTCCTTTGTGATCAGTTCCTTCACCAGAGATACTAGAGCGCCTCCCTCGCTGGGGAGCGCATCTATCTCATCTAGGATTATCAGTCTCCTACTGAGGGTAAGTAAGCTGACAGCCTTAGCGCTCTCCACTACATATCTGAGGTGGGTCCTGTCCCTCAGATCACTGGCATTGACCTCAACGGGGTCGTATCCAAGCTCATGAGCTATCGCATAAGCTGCCGATGTCTTGCCTGATCCAGGGGGGCCTACCAGTAACAGGGCTTTGCTTACCTTACCGGCCCTAACACTTCTCATCCATTCCCTTATCTCACTAATGGCCTTGTTCTGCCCTTTAATCTCATCCAAACTTTTGGGACGGTACTTCTCAGTCCAAGGAAGGTCCGCCATGGGACTCACCTAGCTCTACCAGCTTGGCCAACATGGCTGCAAGCTGGACATCCCCGTGGGCGCCTTCAGTCACCCTGAAGTCCACATCACTTAAGAACACCATAAGCTGGGCCTTTATTTTGTCGGGTATAGATTTGCTAGCCATGATCTCCCTGTTTAGCTGCTTGATAACGTCCTGAGCGGACATTCCGTAGTTTATCATCAAGTTCCTGAGCATGTCTCTAGCGGCGACGAACCTTCCCTTCAAAGCGGCATTTATCATCCCTCTCACCTCTTCTGGATGTGCTAGCCCGGCGACTCTGTACACAACCTTAGCATCTACCTCATCCGCCATAGCCGAGGCAGTCTGCAACAGATTGATGGCTCTCCTCAGATCTCCTTCAGCCACATATACTATGGCTGAGATTCCCTCTTCTGTATACTTCACACCTTCCTTCTCAGCTATCATAACGAGCCTCTCCCTGACGGCTTCCTCAGGAATAGGGCCGAATCTGAAGACTGCGCACCTCGACTGGATTGGCTCTATGATCTTCGATGAATAATTGCATGCTAGGATGAACCTAGTAGTGGCGGAGTACATCTCCATTATCCTCCTGAGAGCGTGCTGAGCGTCGGCGGTCAGACTATCGGCCTCGTCTAGGTGTATTATTTTGAATGGAACATCCCCGAAAGGCGCTGTTTTGGCGAAGTCCTTTATCTTGGTCCTTATGGTGTCGATGCCCCTCTCATCGCTAGCGTTGAGTTCCATGTAGTTGGCCCTCAGTAACTCCTCGGAGCCGTAGATGTCGTGGGCCAAGGCTAGGGCAGTGGTAGTTTTTCCAGTCCCAGCGGGTCCAGCAAAGAGAAGGTGCGGCATGGACCTCTTCTCCACAAAACCTTTGAGAGCCCGGATGACATCCTCCTGATCCACTATGTCATCCAAGGTCCTCGGTCTGTACTTCTCTATCCAAAGCTCGAACGCCATTTCTCATCAACCTCCCTAGAAACATTCCCTTCAGGAACTCTCCCAACGGCATAATTTAATAACCTCAGTAGGTCATACCCAGCCGAGGTCAGGATATGTTCCCGGTAAGGTGCTTCACCTGCGGCAGCGTGATAGGGGATAAGTGGGAGGAGTTCTCCCGGAGGGTCATGTCTGGAGAGGATCCGGGAAAGGTGTTGGACTCCCTAGGTGTGACTCGTTACTGCTGCCGGAGGATGTTCATAAGCCATATAGATCTTGCTGAGCTGGAGCTGTCCTTCACTCCAGTTATGGAGAGGTGATCGAATGGGATACGACGATATGAGTCTCTCTAATGTGCCTCCAGTGGAGGATAAGGATCTCCTGATACCGAAGCAGAAGTATCTATCGGCTGGAGTCCACGTGGGTACGAGAATACGGACAAAGGACATGGAGAAATTCATCTACAAGGTGAGACCCGATGGCCTATGCATGATAGACATAAAGAAACTGGATGAGAGGATAAGGGTTGCGGGAAAGTTCTTAGCTAGATTCGAGCCCGAAAAGATATTAGCCGTATCTGCTAGGATATATGGATTCAAACCCGTGAGAAAATTCGCTGAGTACACTGGAGCCACGTACATAACTGGTAGGATACTCCCAGGGACTCTTACAAATCCCCAGGCGCCCCTCCACCTAGAACCCGATGTTGTGCTCCTGTCTGATCCTAGGGTGGACAGGCAGATACATGTGGAATCCGTCAAGCTGGGAATACCGGTGGTGGCTCTGGTCGATGCGGACAATACGCTGGAAAACATAGACCTAGCCATTCCCGCGAACAACAAGGGAAGAAGGGCGCTGGCCCTAGTTTACTGGCTCCTGACCAGGGAAGTCCTCAGAAACAGGGGTGACATACCTCCAGACGGCGATCTAGAGGAGAGCTATGAGGATTTCGCCACCAGAATAATGGGTCTAAGGTGAACTATTTGGAGGTCAGGAAGCCGGCGGTGGCTGGCTCTTTTTATCCCTCTGATCCGGATGACCTGCTATCTTTAATGAGAGAGCTGTTCTTGAGCTTAGGCGAGGGCGAGATTCCCTCACCGAACGAGCTAGGTGAGAGGAGGGTTGCCTCCCTTATATCGCCCCACGCCGGTTACATATACTCGGGCAAGACCGCAGCAGCTGGTTACTCGGTCCTAGCGAGGGATGGAATTCCGGAGACATTCGTCATTCTGGGTCCGAATCACACGGGAGTCGGTGCAGCGTTCTCAGTCTCGAATGCTAGGTATTGGGAGACGCCTTTGGGTAAGGTCGAGGTTGATAGGGAGTTTGCCACCGCCATTAAGAGATATTTTGAAGACCTAGAATTCGACGATCTAGCTCACATGTCGGAACATTCCATAGAGGTCCAGATACCCTTCCTACAAGCGATATACGGATCGCCCAAGATAGTACCAATTGCTATGGGTATGCAGGATCCCTCCTCAGCGAAATCCTTGGGAGAGGCCATAGGCCTCGCCTCCGAACTTCTAAACAGAGATGTCGTGGTGATTGCCTCCTCTGACATGTCCCATTATCTACCAGAGGAGGAGGCGAGAAGGAGGGACATGGCTGCGTTAGAGGCAATCCTGAACCTAGATGTGGAGAGACTGTTCAGAACCTTGTTCGAGTTGGATGTATCTATGTGTGGCCCAGGACCGGCTTCGGTGGCTATGACCTTCGCTAAATTGAAGGGGGTCGAAAGAGGGAAGCTAGTGAGGTACTCCACCAGCGCCGAGGCGAGTGGTGACAGATCATTCGTGGTGGGCTACGCTTCGGTGGTGTTCTCGAAATGATCGATGATCCCGAGGAAACTTCCCAGCGTAAGATCGAGCATATTATGATAGCCAAGAGGGATGACGTTGACCTCAGCACAGCTCAATCTTGGTTTGAGTATGTGAGGCTGCTCCACAATCCGCTACCGGACACCTCGTTTGATGATGTGGACCTCTCTTGGAGGTTCCTAGGATATGATCTGAGGGCTCCTCTATTAATAGAGGGAATGACTGGTGGTCACGAGGCGACTTTATCGATAAACAGGGCCTTGGCCGAGGCGGCTCAAGCCGAAGGAGTTGCAATAGGGGTTGGTAGCCAGAGAGCCGCTTTGAAGAACGAGGATTTAGTAAAAACTTACTATGTAGTTAGGGAGACGGCTACGGAGGTACCGGTGATAGCTAACTTGGGTATATCACACATTATAGGCGAAGAGGGCCCGGACAACGCGAAGAGAGCTGTTGACATGATAGATGCAGATGCCTTAGCTATCCACCTCAACCCCCTCCAAGAGATAATACAACCTGAGGGATCGGTGGATTTTTCAGGATCTCTAGTGGCCATAAGGGACGTGGTTAGTGAGTTAGATGTTCCAGTCATAGTGAAAGAGGTTGGGGCAGGGATATCCAAGGAGATTGCGCTCATCCTAGAGAAAGCAGGCGTCGGGATAATAGATGTGGCCGGACAAGGAGGGACGAGTTGGTCGCTAATAGAAGGGGAGAGATCTCCTGAGGGATCTGCGAGGCGGTTGGCCTCAAAGAGGTTCGCTGATTGGGGAATACCCACACCGCTCGCGATAATGGAGGTCTCCACCCTTGACATTGTGGTTATAGGATCCGGAGGTGTCAGGTCCGGACTTGACGCAGCTAAATGTCTAGCCCTGGGCGCCCACATGGCCGGAGCCGCCCGACCATTCTTCATACGCGCGGTTGAGGAGGGAAGCGATGGTGTCAAAGATGAGTTAAATAAATTTATTTTCGAATTGAAGCTCGCCGCGTTCCTTACGGGATCCCTCACGGTAAATCAACTCCGATTAACCAAGAAATACCTGCTAACGGGTCCCTTGAAGACCCTCGCGGATGAGAGACATATTTTTATATGACACTCCCCGGCCCCCTCCGGGGAATGAAGGATGACGGCTCAGGACAAACCCTTCTATGTGAAGTTTGAGGTCCCTGATGACCTCGTTCCCAAGATACTCGAGTTGGTTCAGACTGCCCGGGAGACCGGTGGAAAGGTCAGAAAAGGCGTCAACGAGACGACTAAGGCTGTTGAAAGAGGGGAAGCTCTCTTCGTGGTTATAGCCGAGGATGTGAATCCGCCTGAGATAGTAGCTCATCTGCCGTTGCTGTGTGACGACAAAGGAGTCCCCTATGCCTACGTCCCGAGCAAGGAAGATCTCGGAAAGGCCGCCGGTATAGAAGTTCCCGCGTCTTCCGTCGCTGTGGTGGATGCCGGGCAGGCCAAGAGTCTCTTGGAGGCCCTCGTGGAGAAGATAAAGGAAGTTAGGGGGACTGGAGGGACCGAGTAGTTTAAAATACATGCTCGCCCCCCTCCTTTCTGAAGGTGATTGAATGTCCCAAGAGGCGGACAAGGGATATCCGGCTGAAGTAGTTGAGATAATAGGACGCACGGGCGTAGCCGGAGATGTCATACAGGTAAGAGCGAAGATACTCGTAGGGAAGGATAGAGGAAGGGTCTTGACCAGGAACGTCAAGGGACCAGTGAGGATAGGGGACATACTCATCCTCAGAGAGACTGAGATGGAGGCTAGGAAGCTGAAGCCGAGGTGATGAGATGTCCGTACTATTGAAGAAGTGTGCGTTCTGCGGCAGCGATGTGGAGCCTGGACACGGCTGGATGTACGTGAAGACAGACGGTACCATACTCTATTTCTGTTCATCCAAATGCGCCAAGAACTACCTCAAACTTGGAAGGAATCCCAAGAAGGTTAAGTGGGTCAGGAAGAAGCCCAAGAAGGAGGGAAAGTGAGGCCCTCCTTCTGTTTTAACGGTGACTCTAATTGCCCAAGAAAGACAAAGACATGAAGATAAATGAGGAAAAGAGATATAGGCAGCCGTTAGTGTCGGTTCTCGGCCACGTAGACTCCGGTAAGACCACACTTCTGGACTACATTAGGAGGACGAGGGTGGCGGCCAAGGAGCCCGGTTCGATAACCCAGCATGTGGGGGCCTCTGAGATACCTACAGATGTTATCTACGAGATATGCGAGCCCGTGATGAGGGCTCTCAACCTGAAGTTCGAGATAAAGACAGGGGGGCTGCTCTTCATAGACCTACCCGGGCACGAGGTGTTCTCAAACCTGAGGAGAAGGGGTGGATCCGTAGCCGACATAGCCATCCTAGTTATAGACATAAATGGAGGGGTACAGCCCCAGACCATCGAGTCCATAAATATCCTCAGGGAGAGAAGGGTCCCCTTCGTCATAGCGCTTAACAAGATAGACACTCTATACGGCTGGAAGTCTGAGGAGGGAAGACCTTTCATACTGGCTGAGAAGGAGCAACCACCATCTGTTCTGGCTGAGCTGGAGAAGAGACTCTATAGGGTGGTAGACCAGTTAGCGACCTTGGGGATATACGCTGACAGGTACGACAGGGTTCAGGACTTCACCAAGACATTCGCCATCGTCCCCACCAGCGCAGTAACGGGAGAGGGCGTTCCGGACCTCCTAACCATGCTCATTGGACTGGTGCAGAGATTTATGCTCGACAGATTGGAAATAACAACGGAGGAGGGCAGAGGCACTGTCTTGGAGGTCAAACAGCAGCAGGGACTGGGTACTGTACTCACAGCCATAATCTACGATGGGGTCTTGAGGCGAGATGATACCATAGTAGTAGCCGGTATCAACGGACCGGTCGTGACTAAGGTGAGGGCACTCCTCGTTCCAGAGCCTCTGCAAGAGATGAGAGCAACGAAAAAATTCAAGAGAGTGAACGAGGTCTCCGCTGCTGCTGGAGTGATGATTTCCGCACCGAACTTGGACGAGGTACTCGCTGGATCTCCTCTCTACGTGGTCAGAGACAGAGAAAGGATAGAGGAGGTCAAGAGGGAGGTTCAGGAGGAGGTCGAGCGTATCATCATAAAGACAGACAAGGTAGGCATAATAGTCAAGGCAGACACGCTGGGAACGCTGGAAGCTCTAATCGCGCAGCTCCAGAAGGAAGGTATACCCATAAGGAGGGCAGACATAGGGGATGTATCCAAGGTGGATGTGTTCGAGGCCGCTGTGATAAAACAGAAGGAGGAGAAATTCGCGGTGATACTGGCGTTCAATGTAAAGGTAAAGGAGGATGCGAAAAGGGAGGCCAGGGACAGGAAGATCCCCATATTCACCGATGTCATCATCTACAGGCTTATCGAGAGCTTCAAGGAGTACTTGGAGGAGCTAAAGAGGAGGGAAGAGGAGAGAGTACTTTCTCAGGCCGTTTTTCCCGCTGAAATATTGGTTTTACCGGATTTCGTATTTAGAAGGAGCGATCCTGCCATTGTAGGAGTTGAAGTCCTCAGGGGTAGGATAAGGCCCGGATACCCGCTGATGAACGAGAGCGGTAGGAGAGTCGGGACCATACTGGATATCCAGTACGAGGGTAACAGGGTTCCAGAGGCGACTGCTGGTCAGAGGGTCGCTATCTCAATAAAAGGCGGTGTGGTGGGTAGGAATGTTAAGGAGGGTAGGAAGCTTTACACGGAAGTGTCGGAATTCGAGGATGAAAGGGCCCGCTCCATATACTTCAGCAAGATGAGCGAGGACGAAAGGGAGCTGTACAGGAGGATCCTCTGGATCAGGTATTCCCGAGGAGCTGGCTCCCCGGAGTAGTTCAACTTATATAACTCAAGTGGTCAGTTTCGGGAAGGTGATTCCATCCCATGGCGATGAGGAGAAGAAGGAGAGTAGAGGAAGAGTTCCTCGTGCTCGACATAGGCGATCCTAACACTGGCAAGACCTTCCACGTTAAGCTGCCGAAGGATAGCATCCGATTCTTTGTAGGGAGAAGGATCGGTGAGGAGATAAGCGGGGATGCCTTTGGTCTATCCGGATATATGTTCAAGATAACCGGAGGTACCGACAAAGACGGCTTCCCGATGCACCCCTCGCTGCAGATACCGGGGAAGAAGAAGGTCCTTCTATCCTCACCACCGGGATTTCATCCCAGGAAGAAGGGAGAGAGGAGAGCTAAGACCGTGAGGGGTGCTATCATATCCGATGCCATAAAGCAGATAAACCTGAGAGTCGTTAAAGTCGGAGAGAAACCCCTAGAAGAGCTGCTGAAGAAGGAGGAGGCGGAAGCCGAGGCCTCCTGAAGGTGATCCAATGGGAAATGAAGTTGATAGGGTGGTCCTGCAGCCCGAGATGAATATAGGGACAGCTGGACACGTAGACCACGGCAAATCCACGTTGGTGCAGGCATTAACGGGTATATGGCCCGAGAGACATAGTGAGGAGCTTAGAAGGGGAATCACAATAAAATTGGGATATGCGAACGCTGATCTGAGGAAGTGCAAGTCGTGTGATGGTGATGATGCTAAGTGCTACACCACTATGGAGAGGTGCCCCATAGACGGAGGGGAGACGACCCTCCTCAGGAAGGTCTCTTTCGTAGACTGTCCAGGCCACGATACCCTGATGGCCACGATGCTGGCTGGTTCCACGTTAATGGATGCAGCTTTGCTGGTAATTGCGGCTAACGAACCGGCCCCGCAGCCTCAAACTAGGGAGCATTTGGTCGCCCTCAAGATAATGGATGTCAAGCAGATCATAGTGGTTCAAACCAAGATAGAGTTAGTCAGCGATGAAGAAGCTCTGCAGAACTATGAGCAAATCGTAGAGTTCTTGAAGAGTTATCTGGATGAAGTTCCCCCGATAATCCCCGTCTCGGCCCTCCATGGGGTGAATATCGGCTATCTGATCAGGGAAATGGTGAGGAGATTCACACCTCCACCTAGAGATCCCACCAAGCCACCCAGAATGTATGTAGCTAGGTCTTTCGATGTCAACAAGCCAGGGACGAGACCTGACAAACTGGTAGGTGGTGTATTAGGGGGCACCATCATACAGGGAAGATTCAGGGTGGACGATGAGATCGAGATAAGGCCCGGAGCTTACAGAGCTGGTAAATTCATCCCTCTCACGACCAAAATAGTGAGCCTGAGGAGTGAAAATACCCCACTAGAGGAGGCCTACCCTGGTGGTCTCATAGGTGTCGGAACCCTCCTAGACCCGGCATTGACAAAGGCCGACAACATGGTGGGCAACGTAGTTGGGATGCCCGGAGAACTGCCACCTACCTGGTTGGAGCTGGACGTAGAAGCCAAATTCTTCGAGAAGATAGTAGGCACTAAGGAGGAGATGGAGGTCAAGAAGCCCAATAAGGGAGAGTTCATACAGTTAAACGTCGGCACGGCCACCGTACCAGCGGTGCTAAGGGACATAACTCCGGAGGATGAGATGACCCTCCTGTTGAGGATACCTGCCACGGCCGAACTGAACCAGAGGGTCGCTATCTCATCAAGGATAGGTAACAGGTGGAGGCTTATAGGGTACGGGCACATCAGGGGAGGGAAGGAGTATAGGCCTCCCTCCTAAACCTTCAAGACTTCGATCTTAATTCCGAGCTTGGATAGTTTTTCCTCCCTCTTTCTCTGGTATTCATCATCTGTTTCCAAGATAACAGCGGTAGGGCCGTCTAAGAGAAGGGCCTCAACCCTCACCACCTTCAAATCGGCCAAGATCATTTTGGGGTCCGGTAGCTCCTCCAGCTTCCTCCTGATTTCTCCTATGAAAGCCCTTCCCTCGTCAGTCAGTCTGTATCTCGTGAAGCCGTCGACATTGAGGCCGCAAGGGGTCTCCAAGGTTGGATATGTGACTATCGATCCGCAGGACCCGCACTTGTAAACGGGCCCTATGGAGACGAGTTCTTCCCCTCTAACAACCCCGCATTTCGGGCAAACATTCCTCTCGTAGGTTACCGAACCACAAGGAACGTGGATCCAAGCTTCCATCTCCTTCAAGTCGCTGGCGCCGCAGGAGGGACATTTCAGGAAGACGTAAGCAGGCCCGTTGCATGAGAAGGTGGTCACCCTCTCGGATATCAGGAACCCCGCTCTGGCTATTCTCTCCAAGGTTCCGTTCTCCTTTGTGATCAATTCCTCTTTGTTTAGGAAGTTCCATATGAGGTTTATTATCTCCTCTCCAGTGAGATCAACATATAACATCAAGGAATCCCTCCTTGCATGCCCTGTCTACATCCTTCAACCATAAGAAGGCGCTTTCATCCCCTAAAAAGTCTGTCACGATGGATATGGACCTCCAAGGCGGTCTCTCCTCCCTTATTTCTGGAACTGAGGAATATCTCTCGTTCTTAATGAACCCGTCGGTAGTATAGTAGTAGGCGGCTCCTCTGAGCCTCTCATATGGCTCGTAATCGGACTTCACCTTTCTGTAAATTATATTGCTCATGATGAGAGTCTCATCGCTCGGATTAACTGTGACATGACCGTAATTCGGTGGTATAACTACGACATCACCGGGTGACGCTCTCACCACTATGAAATCCAATATCTCCGAGGACGAGGTACCAGCCCTCTGAAGGAGATATACGGCGTTGCCAGAGTGCACCTGATAAACCTCTGGGTAAGAGGGTTTTCCGGCCGAAGGAGGTTCGTGGTAATGGCCCTTAGTCTTAGCGTACTCCCTCCCAACCATCCAAGGCGGGATTATCGTTACATCGAACCGGGCCCAGCTCCCTCTCAGTGGGGGAAGGTCTCTGAACATGAAGTATGCGTCTCCATCCCTCTCTAGGGCCTCGGGATTCTCCAATACCGTGAGGAGATCGGAGAACCTTCTCACTGCGGGAATGATCCTCTCTCCTTGGACTAGGA
>JACXSR010000191.1:0-2391 GCA_035319845.1 Thermoproteota archaeon | reverse complement strand
ATGAGAGCGGTGGAGCTTGTCGTTTGGGTAAGGAAGTCGATTACCTCCCTCAGGAGAGGTGCCGAGTTGGGAGAGTTCGCGGCTGATCCGCACAGGTATCTGGATCCCAAGCTGTACCTGAGCACAGAAACTCACAATTTGTGAGTCACATTAAAGAGGGCAGGGTGCGGATCTGGTGGGTGCATGGGATGCGAGAGATAGAGGAACTCTCGGTGGGCGGGTCCGTCACCCTCAGGGGACCGGTGAGGTTCGGGGTGATGAGGGTGAGCGGGTCCCTGAAGATTGAGGGAGATGCTGAGGGGGAAGAGATGAGGATAAGCGGCTCCAGCGTGATCATAGGCAAGATCAGGGCCTCCGAGATCAAGGTGGCCGGTAGCATGAAGGTCTCGGGCGATATAGAGGCGTCTGAGCTGGAGATCGCGGGTAGCTTGGAGTCGGGCGGGGAGATCAGGGGAGAGGACATAGAGATCGCGGGGAGCGCCAGGGCTAGGAGGGTGGAGGGGCGCAGGGTGAAGATCCACGGCTCCGCGAAGGTGGAGGAGGTAGTGGCGGGAGAGGTGGAGGTGGGCAAGAAGTCCAAGGTGAGGGGGTTGATAGTGGGCAGGGAGATCAGGATAGGCAGGGAGGCCGAGGTTCAGGATGTGATCGGTGGAGAGGTCCACATCGGCAGGGGCGCTGAGGTCAGGTACGTAGAGGGGATGGAGGTGCGCGTGGACAGCGACGCCGAGGTGGAGACGGTGAGGTACGTGGAGGAAGCGAGCATCCACGAGAGAGCATCCGTGGGGAAGGTCGAGAGGGTGAATAGGCTGTCCAGGGAGCTCCCCTAACCTAACCCGATCTCCCCATGAAGTAGTCCACGAAGGGCAGGACGACCCCCGGGAGGGTGAAGAACAGGAAGATCTCCATCAAGATGGGGGAGAGGTCTAGAGTGACCGAGATGGGCCCGCCGTAGTTGAGGCTCACGCTGACGATTCCCCCGTCCAAGAGGTAGACCACCACCGCGAATCCCAGTATCGACTCGAGGGCGCCTATGAGCGGGGAGTATATGGTCCCCCTGAGCGCCGTCGCTGCCAGCGAGAGGCCCATGAAGAGGAATATGAGTCCGGTGAGCTCTCCCGTCTCAGGAACTATCACCTCACTGGCGATCCCCCCTAACAACCTGTTCACTAGGAGCGGTATCACCACCGCGAAGAGGAGCCAGTAGTAGATTCCCCAGAGGATGCCATCAACCAGGACATCCATGATCCTCTCCTTCCAGTTCAAGATCTCACCTCCACTGCCCTGCTGATCGATAGCGGGAAGATGCCCCCTATCTCGGCGTATAGCTTCATTTCGATCCTCCTGAGATCGGATGGGAGCTCGCTCACCGGTAACCTGAGGGTGAGGTGGCTCCCGTTGACCAGCTGATCCGCCTTGGCCTCTCTAGACAATCTCTTGGAGCCCACCAGGGTGATCTCCAGCCTGACGTTCCTCAGCTCCACACTGCCCCGGTAATCGAAGTCCACCAGGATGCTCTGGCCCTCCTGCCTCAGGTAGATTCCAGAGCTGGAATCCATCAGATCGACCACGAAGGTCAGGAGGGGGTAACTCACTCCCAGCAGGAAGAGCAGGCCCACTACCGTTATAGCTGCCTGCAGGCCCCTCAAACCTCCTCTCCCTCTTCGCCCCTCCTCGATCCCTCCTCCCTGATGAGGGAGACCGCGTGCCTCACCAGAGTGCCACCCGCAGCCAGCGCTATTCCCAAGAAAGCGACCTTGAACAGGAGCTCTATGAGGAGGCCGCTGCTCTTGGTGAGAGCGTCCATTATATTCTCGGCGCCTGCCACCCTCACCCGGACCTTCGTGTACTCCATCAGGGAGAACACGAAGACTACAGATATCATGACGATCCCCAAGGCCATGAGCAGTGCCCCGCTCCTCTTGGGATCACTGAGCGCCTCCATGCGATCCCCCAGCTGCTGGATGTGAAGGAAAGAAAAATGTGAGTGTGTCCGGGTCGGGCGCCCGCGCTCAGGATCTCCTCAACCTCTTGGCGCCGAGCGCCAGTATGACGACGAGCAGGAGCACGGCCACCCCGTAGATCCAGATCTCCCCTCCGGCCCCGGTCGGTGCCTGGGACTCGGTAACCTCGGGCTTGTACTGCCCGTACTTCACCGCCCTGTTCCCGACGGCGTCGTACGCCTCAACCCTGTAGTAGAAGCTCCGGTTGGCGGGCATCTTGAAGGTGGGCCAGCCCGTCTCGATCACGGGCTTCAGGGGATTCCATGTCTTGTTGTCCTGGGAGGTGAAGGCCTTGACCTCCTTTACCCCCGTGCCCCTGTCGTAGGCCCTGTAGAAGAGGATCACCTCCTCACCACTCTCCTTGAGTTTCACATCCAGTTCAGGAGGATCT
>JACXSR010000150.1:0-2393 GCA_035319845.1 Thermoproteota archaeon | reverse complement strand
GTCTGTAGGCTGCGTTGGCGTCCACCTGTAATAGAAGGTCTGGATGCGCCTCCCTGACCGCCTTGACCACGTTCACATCCCAGCCGGGCTTGATCTTCAGCTTCACCCTCCTGTACCCCCTCTCCAGGTAGGAATCCACGACCTTGAGGAGGTCCCTCACGGTGTGCTGTATTCCCACGCTAACACCGCTCTCTATCTCGTCCCTCACGCCCCCGAGCATCCTCCAGAGAGGTAGCCCCTTCTTCTTAGCCTCCAGATCCCAGAGAGCCATTTCTACACCCGCCTTGGCTATTTGATGTCCTCTGACGAAACTCACCCTCTCCAAGAAGTCCTCTGGCCCCTCGGCCTGCAAGGCTTGCTCCGCGAGGAACTCCCTTATCACGTAGAAGGCCGTCTCAGCGGTCTCGTACGAGTAAATGGGCTTGGAATCGGCTGGAGCTTCGCCCCAGCCGACGTGTCCCCCGTCCTCCACCCTCACTATGACTGCCTGCCTTCTCTTGGTCACTCCGGAGCTTATCTCGAAGGCGGAGACCAGTTCCATCTCCACGAGGTATATGTCCATCTTTTTAGCCACTCCTGATCTCCTCCAGTATCTCCTTCGCCCTCTCCAAGCTTATCCTCCTCTCCCTGATCATCTTCTCTACTACCCTGTCCACCTCATCGGGGGTCGCCCCGGCCGCGAGGGCTATGTTGCGGGCGTGGAGCTTCATGTGGCCGGCCTGGATCCCTTCCGTCGCTAGCGCCCTCAGGGCCGCGAAATTCTGTGCCAGACCGACGGCGGCCATGATCTGCGCAAGTTCTCTGGCCTTCTGTACGCCAAGTATCTTGAGAGCCAGCTTGGCTATGGGGTGGACCCTGACCACGCCGCCCACCGTTCCGACAGCGAGCGGGAGCTCTATGCTGCCCCACAGGTCCCCATTCTCGTCGACCCAGTACTCGGTAAGGGATGTGTACTTACCGCTCCTAGCGGCGTAGCTGTGGGCTCCTGCCTCTATTGCTCTAGTATCCTGACCCGTCGCCCTCGCCACGGCAATAATGCCATTCATTATTCCCTTGTTGTGTGTCGCGGCCCTGTAGGGATCGTACTTGGCGAAGCGGTAGGCCCACATTATTCCCTCGACTACCTCCTCCCCTCCTATCGCCGATTTAGCGAACTTGGCCTTCGCCCTAGCCAAGCGCCTGTCAGCTAGGTTGGAGAGGATTCTGAGGTAGACCTTACCACCAGTCAGCCTCTCGATGGTGGGCGCCAGACCCTCTGCCATCGTGTTCACGGTGTTTGCGCCCATGGCGTCAAGAGTGTCCACGTAGAGGTGGACCACAAGCATCGGCCCCACGTCCGTGTCGATAGTTCTCACCTCCAGATCCCTAGCACCGCCCCCCAGCTTGACCAAGAGGGGATCCATCTCATTGGCCAGCTCCAACAGCTTCTCCTTCTCAGCCATTATGGTTCGCCTGGCCTCCTCCAAGTCGGGGACCTTCACCACCTGTATCTGGGAGATCATTATGGACTCGGTCGCCTCAGCCTCGAACCCTCCAGATTCCCTAGCCATCTTGGCCGCGTTACTCGCAGCGGCCACCACGGAGGGCTCCTCTATAGCCATGGGCACTAGGTAATCCTTCCCATTTATCAGGAAGTTCGTGGCGACGGCGAAGGGGAGGGGCCACAGTCCTATCACATTCTCTATCATGTGGTCCGCGACCTCAAGCGGGAGCTTCCCGTGCTTTATGACCTCAAGCTCCTCATCAGTCAGGCCAGCGAACTCCTTAACCTTCTGGAGTCTCTCGTCTATGGTGAGCTTGTAGAACCCGGGTATCCTAGAGCTGGGCATCCCATCACCGGCTCCCCGACCCGGTGAATAATAAATGCCTTGGTGGGTCACCCTCCCGCTTCACTGTGGGGGACTTATATGGAAGGAGGATGGCTTTACCTCAATGGAGCTAGTCAGCGCCCTCTCCAGATCGACCTTCTTCCTGCTGTCGCTGATGGCCTTGGGTTACCTGTCCAGAAGGTATGGGGTCCTGAGGGAGGGTGAGGAGAGGGTACTGAGCGACTTCGTCTTCCATATCTCGCTACCCTCACTGGTCATCTGGGGTCTCTCCTCAATGAGAATGAGTGATAGAGTCCTGAAGATGGTTCTGGGCGTATCCGCACCCATGATACTGGTCGCCGCCCTCATCTACTTGGTAGGAAGACTGCTGGGGTTGGACAGGGATAGGATAGTTCTTCTCATCACCACATCAGTATCCGGAAATACCGGATTCTACGGGATACCCTATGTGAGGGCCGTGTTCCCACAAGGGGGGACGGGTCTGGCGGTTCTGGCGTGGGCCTCCACCCTAGTCACCTTCACCTTCCTAGTCGTTCCCCTCTTCGAGGCGGCCAAGAGAAAAGG
>JACXSR010000160.1:0-2411 GCA_035319845.1 Thermoproteota archaeon | reverse complement strand
GAGCCGTTGACGTCCCGCACGGTCGGATGGGAGGACAGGCTGGGGCCGGGGAGGGTTATCATGTGGCTCTGGGGCGAGGACAGGTACAAGACTAGGGGGGAGGTCATCTCCCACCTTCAGGGCATGATTTCCGGGGTCAAGGAAGTCCTCTCCCCCCTCCCCAGATGCCCCGCGGGGCTCAGCGTAGGAGGGAGATCAGGTCCTCCCTCACACCCCTGACGGGTAACCTCTTCCCCTCGGAGTCTATCAGGGTGTACTTCCTGCCCAAGAAGGGGAGGAAGCACCTCTCCTCCTCTATCTCCCTGATGTCCCCCAGCCTCATGGACGCGTCCTTCCAGATGGTGGCCACCACTATCTCGTCCCCCGACAGGTAGACCCTGTAGAGCCTGGATTCAGCCACCCCGATGGCGATTCCCGCGAATCCCAGGAAGACCAGCCAGTAGAGGCCCAAGTAGAGGCCCAGAGCGCTGACTATCGTGGCCAGCACCAGGTTTTTGAGCCCGAAGGCCAGCCCGTTCACCCTCACTACCCTCCAGACCATCGAACCTCAACCCTCCGACGGGGGAACTAAAAAGAGGGGAGGTCACCGCCTGGAGATCAGGCGGGAGAGGATGAGCGGGGGCAGGGAGAGGCAGCTCACGACCAGGGAGGAGCTTGCCACCAGGGCGAGCTCGTCCAGCATGAGTACCACACCCAGCCCCAGGAGGAGGGACGAGGCCGCGAAGGCGGAGGCGGCTATCCTGACGAGCCTCGGGTCCGAGAGGATCCTGAACCTCCTGGCCAGGAGGGACACGGGCCACAGGTAGATGAGTCCGAGGAGCAGGCTCACGACGGAGCCGGTCACCATCATGGACAGCTCCCCGGCGGGGAGGATCGAGTACACGGCGCTCCCCACCTTCAATGTCTGGACTAGCGGGGCTATCATGAGCCTCGTCACCCCGGCCAGCGCCGGATTCTCCCTTATCAGCGCGGCCACTCCCGGGCTCCAGGAGTAGTAGAAGGCGTTGAAGGCCGTGAGGAACCTCGAGCCGGAGTAGGTGGACATCACCGTCCCATCCCTGAATGCCCTGAGGTAGGCCACTTCAGGGGCGAGCTCGGAGCCAAACGCGGCCGTGGCTATGATGCACCTCGATTCCTCGGCCCTTATCTGGAGCTGGAAGGTGGCTGTCCTCTTCACTCTGCCCGAGGTGCCTGTGACCACCACCGTGAAGGTCCCGACCGTCTGGCCCGCCTCTATAATTAGGGACGACGTCCCCTCCTGGAGGGCCGGAGGGTTGAACCTCACCCTGACGTCGGGCGGGAGGCCCGAGGCCGATAGGGTGACCGTCCCGCTTCCCCTGATCCTCTTCACGGTCACAGCCACCGAACCGGTCGAGGCGGGGTTGAGGACGAGGGTCGTGGGTGTCACCGAGATGGAGAAGTCGAATCCGCCTCCCGCTCCCGTCTGGGTTCCCGTCCTCGTCTGAGCCTGCGTCTGGGTTTGAGTTTGGGTCTGGGTTCCCGTCCGCTGGACGATGGTGACCGTCACGACGGAGCTCCTAGTGATCCCGCCACCGCTGGCCAGTAGGGTGAACCTGTGGGTACCCAAGGGGGCGCTGTTGGTGGCGGCCAACGTGATGTTGGCCGTGAAGTCCGGCGGGGCGCCGTTGATGTTTGATGAGATGGTGACCCCTGCGGGCAGGCCCGAAGCTGAGAGGGTCACAGGGCTCGAGAACCCCCCTACCCCCTGAACCCTAACGGTGAACCACCCGGTTCCTCCCCTCGCCAATGTGAGGGATGTCGGGTTGACCTCGATGAAGAAGCTGCTGGGCGTGCTGGTCGCGGTCGTTGTGGTCGTAGTCGCAGACGTGGTGGTCGCGGGCGTCACCGTGAGGGTGACGCTGGCCGTGTGGGTCTTCCCGCCACCCTCAGCCGTGACCGTTACGGTGTAGTCACCGGGGGGCGTGGAGCTGGAGGTCGTTACCCTCAGGTAGATGTTGGAGCCTGACGAGACGAACTGGTAGGTGGCTCCCGGGGGTATCCCTGAGGCCGTGAAGTGGATCGTGCCTGAGAATCCCCCCATCAGGGTCACCAGAATCGAGTACTCGGCGACTCCCCCCTGGGAGACCGTCACCGACTCGGGAGAGATGGAGATGGAGAAGTCCGGCTCCTGCGCGCTCGTCACCTGGATCGTTATGGTCAGCTTGTCGTACAGGTCGTAATTGCCCTCCTTATTTTTCGCCTTGACTTCCAGCTTGTACTCGCCCGGAGGGGTCGAATCGGAGGTTTGGATCTCCAAGGTGGAGGCGAACGGCACCTTCCCAGAGCTCTTGCTGAGCTTGAGGGTCACACCGCTGGGGCTGGATCCGATCCACTTGTGGGTTATGTCGGCGTACCCGTTGAAGGTCCCTCCCACGGAGAGCTGGACGTAG
>JACXSR010000091.1:0-2435 GCA_035319845.1 Thermoproteota archaeon | reverse complement strand
CGCGCCGCCCGACTCCAAGTGGAGGGTGAGTGAGGAGAGAGAAACGCCGGGAGCGGGGCTGGCCGCGCTCATGGAGAGCAGCACGTCGCCCTCATACCCTTGGAGCGACTCCACTTGGAGGGTGGCCTGGGCCGTCTCTCCCTGCTGCACGACCAAGCTTTCGGGATTGAGCGACAGTGAGATATCGGGAACAAGCCCGTAGACCCTGATCATGAAGTCGAGGGAATCGGATACCGGGGAACCAGCCTTAATCCTCTGACCATCCTCGTAGGCGCCATCGCACATGTGCCACACGATGTTCCCGAACCCTGCTCTCACCTCTATAACGTAAGTGGAACCGGGGTCCACCTGTACTGGAGCCGAGGAGTTCACGTAGAACCATGCCTTGACGCCGGGGCCGATGGTCATTGTCTTGCTGAGGAGGGAGGGTCCATTTATTGATCCCTCGTGCAGAGTCACCGTGAAGGGCACTGGGCTGCCCCACCTGCTCTCCAAGTAAACTGCTATGGTGGTTATAGTCCCCACCACGGGCTTGAAGGTCTGTCCTATGGGATTGTTGGTGGACACGACCTCGACACCTGCAGAGGGGCAGGAAATGTTTATCTGCCTGAACTGATCATCTTGGGCGTTTACAGGCTTTAAAGTAAGGATCTGAGCTGAGAAAAAGATCAGCAGTAGAGAGAGGAATGTTAATGCGCGCACGGATCTTAAGGTAAACACCTCTTGAGAAATTGCGGGGAGGATTATAAAATCGAATCGGAATCAGCCCAAGCTAGAGACCCAATCTGAGACGCCCGAGGTGAGCATGTCGGCGGCGGCAGCCGCCACTATTATGGCCATAAACCTCGCGAGTCCCCTGAGACCGTTCACGCCCAAAAGGCTCCTGAGCTTGGATGAGTGCATGAGTATCAGGTAAGTGGCCGCCGTGACTATTGCAGAGGATAAGAGGAGTACACTATTAGCTGCCAAGAACCCGTACCTACTCGTATACTCCGTGGAGAGCACGAGGATGGTCGTCATGGTGCCGGGACCCATCAAGAGGGGTGTGGCCAAGGGAACGACAGCCAGCTCCTCCTCTTCCACCTCCTTGGTCCTCGGCATCCCCTGAAGCATGTCTACGGCGAGGACCATCAGGATTATACCACCGCCTATCTTCAATCCCGTGACGGTCACGCCGAGCACCAAGAGGATGACCTTACCCAGCGCCGAGAACAGGAGCATCATGAGGAAGATGGCGATAGAGACCACCTTGACTATCCTGCGGACCTCCTCGTCATCCCTTCCCTCCGTCAGTGATAGGAAGGTGGGAACCACGCTAATGGGGTTCAGGATGGCGAATATCTGCATGGTGGAGACCACGAGGATCTGCAGGTCCATCAGGCCTCCGAGCCGTGGCAAGTAAAAAAGTGGATGGTTAGCTCCGGATCGTTACCTCCCATGGCTCCACATGACCGTTTCCATTTAAGTCATACCACTCTACAAGTCTAAGGGTAGGCCCTGTCACCAGTTCACCCAAGTTATCGAGCGCCCAGAGGAGCCCCGCTCTCGTGCCGTACCTAGTTATCCCCGCTATCCTGACGATCGCCTTATCACACTCCCTGTAGATCACCGCGTAATCTCTTGAGCCGTAGGAGGCCCTATAGGTGTTATTGGATCCTAATAGCCTGATGGTGGTGTAAGAACCCCTCTCCTTGAGAAATTCGACACCCACGCTCTCCCACTCGAAAGGGATCCTCTGGGGACCGCCTAGGATTATGAGCTTGGCCCTCTGCTGGGGGAGCGACTGGCCCATGAAGGCCTTCAGGATGTCGCGGTTGAACCTCACGTCGGTCTCCCTGGCGAAGAACCTGAAGTAGTCCGGGAACTGAAGGAATGAGATCTCACAGATCGTGGGAGGGTGTATCTCAACCCCTCCAGCTTCTTCTGATTTGTTCTCCTCGGTGGAGGGACGCTCCTTGAAGTGAGCTACCATGGTGTGATTCTCGCACTGAAGTACCTCCAATCTCGGGGAGGATCCCATGTCCTCTCCATCCAGCTCCCAATGATCGAACGCCCAGCCCTCACTTGGCGCGGCCTCGACACCTACCTCAGTTCCAAGCGGATAGACATGAGTTCCCTCCCTTGGGTCCGTCGTCCCGGATCCCGGAGGATCAATTATCAGGGTGAGGTTCGTCGGAACCACGATCCTCAGCAGGAACCCGTCCCTAGTTTTGGAGGAGAACTCCTCCATCATGCTGATCGACGGATCAGGGATAAGATCTCTCCTCTCCAGCGATGCGACCACATCATCCATTCCGTAATTCGGGAGGAAGGAGAAATCCACCCTGCTCGGCAGGGGTTTCGCGTCTATTATCCTGAGTTCGGGTGTCGGGGAGCGGGAAACGTTGTCGTCCCAACCCACGAGGTACAGGGCATCTCCCACCTTCAAATCACTC
>JACXSR010000167.1:0-2445 GCA_035319845.1 Thermoproteota archaeon | reverse complement strand
GGGGTGGGGGCATTCGCAGTTCCGCTGTTCTTCGTATTCCTATCGATAGCCCTCTCCCCCTGGTTCCGCTGGGAAGTTAACGCTCTCAGCGATCTGGGCCACTCTCTAAAGAGTCCAGTGGCCCCCCTGTTCAACGTGGGCCTAATCACCGGGGGACTCCTGATGATCCTTTACTCCATCCTCTACATGGCGAGGAAGTATCCCCACACCTCTAAGCTCATGGCCGCATCTGGATACTTCCTCATGCTGGTTGGAACCTTCGACGAGGTTTACGGTAAGCTCCACTTCCTAGTATCTCTCCTCTTCTTCCTAGGAATCGCAATATCCGCCATAATATACAGCTACGAGGAGAAGAAGAATTACCCGATAATCTCGACCGTGATTATCGCTCTGGCGTGGGCACTTCAGCTGTCGGGGGCTTGCCCCTGCGGCGAAGCGGTCCCGGAGATGATCTCGGTACTGGTAACCCTTCCATGGTACGTAGACTCCCTGAGGAACGTAGAGAGAGGTCTGAAATGGTAGTAGCGGGGGGATTGGTACGGAGCTCGGGCGGAAGGAGGCCTACAAGGCTATCGTTCTATTCGGGCTCGTCAGCTTAGTTGGCGATGTGATCTACGAGGGGGCTAGGGCGGTGGCTCCATCCTATTTGGGAGCGCTGGGAGCCACTGCCTTGGTCGTGGGACTGGTCTTCGGCCTCTCTGAGTTCGTAGGCCTATCTCTCAGGCTCGTAAGTGGCGTGCTAGCTGACGTGACTGGTGCCTACTGGGCCCTGTATCTCTTGGGCTACGGCCTGATAATATCCATACCTCTCTTGGGCCTAACCAACCTGTGGCCCGTGGCAGTGGCCCTGATATTTACCGAAAGAGTAGCGAAAGGCCTCAGGTCCCCGGCTCGGGATGTTCTCATATCAGCTGTCTCCAAGGGGGTAGGTGCCGGGAAAGCGTTCGGCCTTCACGAGCTGATGGATCAGATAGGTGCCATCGCGGGGCCCGCGCTCTTGGGCACGATCCTGCTCCTTAGTCCAAACGACTACTCCTCAGCTTTCCTCTCCCTCCTGATACCATACTCCGTCCTACTCGCCTCGCTCCTCTACATTTACTACAAGTTCAGGGATGTGGTCCTCGCGGAGAGAACGACGAAGTTCTCATTATCGGGCCTCCCGGCCAGTTTCTGGCTATATACGATGGCCGTCTTCCTGAACACAGCTGGCCTGATCCACGTCTCCCTAATAGTTCTCACATCCAGTGAGGCCTTCTCGTCTTGGATGGCCGCCTACCTTTACGTGCTCATGCAGGCGGTTGACGCGGTTTCAGCACCCCTAGCAGGCCTCGCCTACGACAAGGCGGGGAGGGGGATCCTCTACCTACCTTTCCTGCTATCCCCGGTACCGTCCGTAGCCACCCTCTTGGGTGGGGGCAATGTCCTTATAGCGGTGATCTTCTTCGGGCTGATATATGGAATGCAGGAGTCCGTTTACAGAGCAGCGGTCTCAGATTTGGTACCCATGGAGGTGAGAGGAACTGCGTACGGACTGTTCAATACAGCCTACGGCCTCGGCTTTTTAGTAAGTGGTTCACTCTTCGGTTACTTCCTCTACATGGGGGATGTGATCTCAGGGGCGGCGTTCTCCATTGTAGCTCAGATAATAGCCGTCCTCGCCTTGTACAAGTCCCTACATCTCGATTGAGATCCCCACTTCCTCCAACACCTCCCTTATTTTCGCCCTCACCTCGGCAGGCTCGACCATCAGAGGAGGCCTGCAAACCTCCTTCACGGGCGCTCCGAGTATTGATAGGGCAGTCTTTATGGCCGTTGGGAAGGATGATGCAAAATCGTATATTCTAGCTAGGCTCGCGAGCTTTTTGAATTCCTCCACAGCCGTCTTGAGATCCCCGGAGATCCAAGACCTGTGTATAGATAGGTGGATCTTGGGGGCCACGTTGGCTAGGGCCATAATGCCTCCATCCCCTCCAAGTGCGAGCGTGTTGAGCAGGTGGTCGTCCATCCCGGTTAACACGGAGAAGTCCGGTCTGACGGACTTTACCCTGACCACGAGGTTCCGCATGTAAGACACGCTGTCCTTGGTGACCTTCGCACCCACGACATTGGAGAACTCCTCGGCTAGTCTGACATAAACGCTTACAGGAATATCGTTTCCCGTGAGGGACGGGATATTGTATATTATCAGGGGGAGATCTAGGGAGTTGGCTATCCTGCTGAAGTGGTGAAATAGCCAGTCCTCCTTCAGCCTGAAGAAATAGGGAGGTGTCACCACCGCGCCATCCACGCCTAGATCCTTCATCTCCTTACCCAGTGAGATGGCCTCCTCGGTGTAATTGGAGCTTATTCCAGGCAGTATCTTTGAACCCTCTACGACATCGAGGCTTATCTTGACTATATCGATCACTTCTTCCCTTCTTAGATGTACGAATTCCCCTGTGGTCG
>JACXSR010000017.1:0-2449 GCA_035319845.1 Thermoproteota archaeon | reverse complement strand
ATGCCTGCTTCAAGATTGAACTTCGATGAGAGGCCCATCCTTATCTTCTGGGAGATGACCAAAGCCTGCCTCCTCAAATGCAGGCATTGTAGAGCGGAAGCAATACCGGAGCCACTGCCCGGCGAGCTCTCAACCGAGGAGGGCAAGGAGCTGATAGATCGGATAAGGGGTTTCGGGAAGCCGTATCCAGTGCTCATACTCACGGGAGGGGATCCCCTCATGAGGGACGACTTGGAGGAGATCTTGGAATACGCCGCCAACTCGGGCTTGAGGGTGGGGGTGGCTCCAGCCGTCACGGAGAGGCTCTTGGGGTCCTTGGACATGCTCTCCAAGTACGGGGTCCGCTTCATCTCCATAAGCCTGGACGGCGTGGGGGAGACGCACGACTACATAAGGGGGGTCCCCGGTCACTTCGATGTCACGCTGGATGTGCTGAGGATGCTGTCCGGGGGAGACTGGATCCCCCAGGTGAACACGCTCGTCTCCAGAGAGAGCGTGCAGGACCTGCCCGATATCGCTTACCTCCTGAAGAGGTTGAGTGTTAACATCTGGGAGCTATTCTTCCTCATCAAGGTGGGGAGAGGGATTGAGCTCACGGACCTCTCCCCTCGGGAATACGAGGATGTCGTCCACTTCCTGTTCGAGGTCTCCAAGTACGGGATCGAGGTGAGGACCGTGGAGGCCCCCTTCTTCAGGAGGGTTTACTTAGCGCGCAGGAGGGTCGAGGAGGAGGGCGAGCGAATAGACGAGATCGCGGAGAGATACGGGCTAGGTGAGCTCTACAGGAGGCTGACCCGGAGACTGGTGAACCTGATGGGTCCCCCGAATGGAAGCCCCTCGGTTAGGTCCGCCTTCACCAGGGACGGATACGGCATAATATTCGTCGCCTACAACGGGGACGTATATCCAAGTGGTTTCGCTCCCTACAGGCTGGGAAATGTGAGAGTCGATGATATAGTGAGGATCTACAGGGAAAACGAGATCCTGAGGAGAATAAGGCGAGCGGAGTTTCGGGGGAAGTGCGGTGTGTGCGAGTTCAGATACGTGTGCGGGGGGAGCAGGGCCAGGGCATTGGCCTTGAAAGGGGACATCTTGGAGGAGGATCCGGCGTGCATCTACTCCCCTCACTGAAGCTTCAGAACATATTTTAGTGGTCGGAGGCCACTCACTGGATGCACGAGCTGCTGTGCAGGGGCGCGAGGGTAAGGGTTGATAGCTGCAGCGTGGAGGTCCTCACCGATCCCGCGGTGGTGAGCTGCCCCTACGTGAGGGCGGCCTTCAAGATAGACAGGATAGATAGGGACGCCGTGAAGAGGATAGTCGAGTTCAAGATAAGGGAGTACGGCCACTTCTGTCCCCATAGATCCCTGAAGTCAGACAGGGTCGTACCTTTTGGCAGCTCAGAGATGATAAGCTCCGTGATGGGACGCCTGCTGGATTGCGCAGTGGTGGTCTGCGACGGCGCCGGCTCCGTCATAGCCTGGAATCCTGAGCTGGTGCAGGGCATCGGCGCCGCGATGACAGGGCTGTTGAGGACCACGCCGATACCTGAGGTCATTGAGAGGATCAGGAAAATGGGCGGTGAGGTATTGGAGGAGCCGAGGATCGATCAAGTGGCGGCAGTGAGAAGAGCCGCTGAGATGGGTTTCGGGAGGATAGCTGTTACGGTCATAGGCCCCCACGCCAATGTGATAGGGAAGTTGAGGGATCTTGAAAGGGAGAAAGGGATAAAACTAGCTATCTTCTCTACTTGCAACACGCTCGTGCCCGAAGAATACTTGGAGTACTTGGAGATGGCTGACGTTGTATGCGCAAGCGCGTCAAGGATTGTCATAGAGAGGGTGGGACCCAAGGCCCTGATGCAGCTGGGGATACACATCCCCGTGTTCGTCCTTACTGAATGGGGGAAGGAGATCGCCCTGGAGTACCTGAAGGGGATGAGGTCGCTTGTTGTGTCCAGGGCCAGGATGCCCTTCGTGATGGAGGACAAGCTGCCCGTGACGAGGGAGAGATAGCCGAGGATTCCGCGTCCATTCCCCTCGACGAGCTCCCTCAGCGCCTCGGCTCTCCGCAGCTCTAGGCAAAGGATGGCTTAATATCCCTCTACTCCTAGGACCGGGGCCTCTCCAACCTCCTGCTGGCGCCGAAGCAACCCACCAACAGGAGGAGAAGCCCAACGACCGCGGTGACCGGAGCGGGGATCACCACGAGCACGCTTCCCAATACCACCACCAGACCGAAACCCCTCACGCTGAGATCGGGAGAGAGGAGGGCCGACCCCACTAGTAGGTAGAAGACCGCCTTCGATAGGAGGACCGAGAAGCCACTAGCCTCCGAAGGTGCGAGGACCCAGATGGAGGCTTCACCCAAGAGGACCACGAGGGACATCAGCACCCCGTAGATCGAGAGCCGGAGGGAGGAGACGGATCTCCCCATCCTGAACATCGAG
>JACXSR010000068.1:0-2473 GCA_035319845.1 Thermoproteota archaeon | reverse complement strand
CTGAGATCCTGATCAAGTTCCTCTTCTATCAGGCTTATCTCCTCCAGTAGCTCCTCCACTAGCACAGGGGGGAAGGCTTTGACGTAGGAGAGGGAATATATTCTGGCCAGTACCTCCTCAATTTCTCGCATCATCCCCTCCACATCGTCTCTCTCGAGGAAGTACTCGTCCAGATCCACGTAACCCTCGCCGAAAGCGACGATGGGGATTACAGCCCAAGTGAATCCTCCGTTGCCGTCTTCGACCCCGCTAGGTACGGGCAGAAGTCCGTTAGAGGTGAAGGGGTTGAATACGTAGATCTTACTGGTCCTCCCCCTCCTCTCTAAGAGTCCAGCTAGGGCGACTGAATTCACGGGTATCTCGTCGAACAGGGACCTACTGAACAGATCGCTGACGTAGTACAAGGAGGGGATGACGGCCACCCTCATGTCCTTGAGCTTCGGAAGGACGCTGAGGACTTTCTCAGCTATTTGAACCGCCTCTTCATCACTTAGGGGTCTGAGAGGCACTTCATTCATCAGTACGGGGATGCAGAGGAGATCTATGGCTTCGGGTATCATGTTCACTCCTCACGCCGAGGCTCATCGCCTTTAATTAAATGTTTACCGCGTCCTCAGGGTAATTTTGATTTTAATTGGGGGAGAAGTACGTCAAATTAATCCTTAACCGCCCCCCTTCCACTCCCAGCTATCGGGCTTGCTGACCTCGAGAGGGCCGCTGAGCTGGGGAACCTCGGTCAGCTGGAAGATTGCGGTAGATGTGAGGTTACCGTCAGTTATGGAGACCTCTATCCTCACCAGATAGCCTTCCGTCGTGTCGAAGTAGAAATTAGTGGTCATGTTAACGTCGGGTTGGGGATAACCGACCGTGAAGTTCGAGTAGTTGACCACGGGATGGGGCCCCCACGGGGTTTCCAAGTTGGTTATTCCATTGTACTTGAGGGCGATCTGGTTACCCTTTCCCAAGTTGAAGGGCAGGCCTATGGTATCCACCCCCATGAGTTCCTTGGGCATGGCCACCAAGCTGAAGGGCACGTCGTAGCATTGAACCGTTGGACCGGTCTCATTCATAGGACATAGGTGGTATGATGGCCATGAGAAGTCGTCCACCCTGACCGTCCTATCGGCTCTCTGAGCCTCCACGCTCTTGTTTCCGTAGCTCATCACGATTTTGAGCTCCTGTTTCAGGACACTCCCCTTGCCGACGGAGAAGGTGAGCTTGTCTATGGAGGCGTATCTGTCCTCGAAGGAGGTCCCTCCCGCCATCTCGGCGAGGAGGTAAAGGCCCACAACGAAGAGAACCGCTATAATTACTACCACGGATACCAGAAGCTTGTTCATTGCTATCGGTAGTGGAGGCGACTATCCCAATATATTCTTATTGGGCTAGGAGAGGAGCCACTCGTTACCCAAGTAGACCTCCAAACCCTGCTCCTCAGCGATCTTGACGGCCTCTTCAGCGAACTCCTTACTAGTTAGAGGCAGATCGCTGGCGAGGTGATCCGGATGGAAGGCGAGCAGGATGTAGGGTATGTCGGCATCCAGCGAGGCGAGGAATCCCGCTATCCCCCTGATCTCCTCTAGGTCCACGTAATATGGGACCATCAAAGTGCTCACTACTAAGAGGGGTGGGTCTCTCCTCCCCTTGGCAAGCCTCGCCGCCGCCCTGAGATTCTCCGTCACCCTGTCCCTTCCCCTCACCCCAGTGAGGGCTTCGTATATGGAGGGGGTCCATGCCTTGAAATCGACCTTCACTATCCCTCCGCTCTCCAGGGAGGCCTCTGCCATCTTCAGGAATATCCTCGGATCTTGTAGTCCATTAGTCTCCCAGCACATCCTCTTGATCCCACGCGCCATATCCCTGACCTTCCTGTAGAGTGAGAATAGCTGGGGGGTCCATGGACTCGGATCTCCTCCGAAGGCGCATATGCATGTCACATCTTCCCTCAGGGCTTCTCTGAGTAGGGAGTCGAGGGACATGAGCGGTCTACCCATTGCGGCCATTCTCTTGTGCTCCGCGTTCTGACAGAAGAAACAGTCCAAATTGCACGACCCGTAGAATACCGCCAGATTGTACTTTCCGATTTCCGGCCCGCATGCATCCGTATACTCGGGATAACCGCGACAGGTAGCAGCGGGGCATACGGGAGTGGCGACGCAGTTAGTGGGAAGCGGATCCAGGTAGTAGAGGCCTGTCGCTAGGTTCCAGCTTCCTGTCAGCGGCCTGAGGCCGTTTCTATTGATTACTGTCCCACAGTAGCCTCTCTCCCCCTCATCCAACTCGCAGTTATTCACACAGAGCGGGCATTTGAGCTTTCCCCCCTTAGGGGGGCTGGGCGGAAGGCCCATGGTGATGCGCCATCTCTCCCTCCTTCTCCTCACCAGCTCTATCGAGTCAGGCTTCTTCCTAAGGCAATCAGGACACACTGAGAGTGATCGACTGACCCTCTCGCTACCGCACAGCTCGCATCCCG
>JACXSR010000016.1:0-2514 GCA_035319845.1 Thermoproteota archaeon | reverse complement strand
TATTGCGGTGTGCGGGAGGTGCGGCTCTCACAGGCTCATCATCAGGCCGGTCTGCCCCTACTGCGGGTCTGTCAACTTCAGCAGGACAACAGTCATCGAGCACCTGGCCTGCGGGTATTCCGGACCTGAGACCGACTTCAAGACCCCCAGCGGAGAGATGATCTGTCCGAAATGCGGTAAGAAGCTCAGAGCGATAGGAGTGGACTACCTGAGGACCGCTGACGTCTACTTATGCGCCGATTGCGGTGAGTTCTTCTCCCTGCCCGAGCTCAAGTTCGTGTGCGCCAATTGCGGTAGGGAGAATTCAGCGAAAGACCTCAGGATCTCTAGAGTCCATCGCTACAGGGTGGTCCCGGAGAAGATAAGATCCTTGGAGGAAGCATCCTTCCTCAGTGAGCTGGCCGGCAGGATGCTAGATATGGGCATGCTGGTGGAAGGACCGGGGGCGAAGGTGAAGGGGGTCTCGGGCATAGAGCAGGGCTTCACTTTCGTGATCAGATCCCCGGACGAGCCCATCCCGCTGGCCGTCATCGACATCATTCTCCCAGGGAGACAGGTGAAAGAGGAGGACCTGTTGAGGTTCTTCGCGAAGGCCTTCGACGCCAACGCTAGGTACTGGATCCTCGCCGTGCCCACGAAACTGGAAGAGAGGTTGAGGGATGTGGCTGGGAGGTATGGGATAACGCTGATCGAGTCCTCGGGGCGGGAAGATCTCGTGAAAAAGCTAATCCAGATGCTGAGGGACCTCAACACGAGGGAAAGGCTCCTGGAGAAGGGTCACAGCACTCCCTGATGGGGTGTTCGCGTGTGGAAGATCTACCTGACGGTAGCGGCGTTGTACGCTGGGATAGCCCTCATCCCCCTGGTGATACCCGGGACCTTGACCATAGTGTCACTCATCATAGCCTCCGCTCTCACCCTCTACTATCTAGCTGAGGCTTTCAGGAGGGGGAAGAGGGGTCTCAGCTTCAAGAGGGGGCTCACCGAGCTCTCCATCCTGATGGTCGTCGTACCGATCGCACTGGCCCTGGTGATATTCTACGAGGGATGTACTAGGTTTCCGGGCCTCCTCAACGCGATTCTTGCCTTTGGACTGACCCTGATTACGTGGAATTACATGCTCATGTCGCCTCTAGCTGTTTACCACAAGTACAGAGAGCTTCAAGAGGTGGGAAGGCCTCTCCTCTACCGACCACTCGTCTCGATCATAGTTCCCGCCAGGAACGAGGAAAGGACCATAGGTGCCACGATAGAGTCGATCTTGGAGACGGACTACGAGCCCAAGGAGGTGATAGTCGTGGATGACGCCTCCACCGACAGGACGTTCGAGATAGCGTCTAGGTACGTCGGGAAGAAGGTGAAGGTCCTCCGAAGGGAGTCAGGGGGCAGGGGGAAGGCCTCTGCCCTGAACTTCGGCGTGAGGTTCGCTAGAGGCGATGTGATCGTGGTGGTTGATGCCGACACGCTGGTGGGCAGGAGGTCCATCACGGAGCTGGTCAGGAAGTTCCAAGATCCCGAGGTCTCAGCTGTCTCCGGCAATGTCCTAGTGAGGAACAGGGTGAACCTCCTCACGAAGCTCCAAGCGATCGAGTACATCCTCAGCTTCAATTTCGCCAGGAGGGCGCTGGATGTCTTCGGCGCCGTCATGATAATCTCAGGATCCTTCGGGGGCTTCAGGAGAGAGGTCCTGTTCTCCACCGGGATGTACGATCCCGACGTCGTGACGGAAGATTTCGACATCACCATAAAGGCGCTGAAGACCGGGAGGATAGTGCAGGCCAGTTCCCTGGCGGTGGCATTCACCGAGGTTCCCAAGAGGTTGAGGGACCTGTACAGGCAGAGGATGAGGTGGTACAGGGGAGCGTTCGAGGTCCTGCTGAAGCACAGGGACGCGCTCCTCAACCTCAGATATGGGTACCTCCAGAGGCTGGTGTTCCCTGCGCTTATCATGCAGCTCCTGGTCATCCCGATAGTAGATGTGGCGACCGTCTTCTCCCTGGCGCTGGGCATAGTCCACGGGCGATTCATCCCCTTGCTCATGCAGTTTGCCCTCTTCTCCTTCATCCAATTCCTGATCTTCCTCCTGTCGCTGCAGATAGCTGGAGAGGAGGACCTATCCCTGGCGATCCTCCCCCTCTTCGTCGTCGGATACAAGCAGATGCACGAAGCCTGGATGATAAAGGCCCTTCTGGACACGATCGTCGCGAGGGCCAGAGGGGAGAGGTTCGAGTGGGGGGAGCTGGAGAAGGAGGGCCTGGACTACAGGGCAGGGCCCATCTGATCCCAGTCTGAGGATCTGGCCTCTCTCCACAAGGTTAGTAGCTCCTCCACAAGCTTCTCATCTCCCTCCACCACGAGGAAGTTCTCGCAGGCAGCCAGCAAGTTAGCGCAGAGGTCCAAGTAGCAGGATATCGAGGGGGACCACAGGAGCACTATCACCCTCGTCCTATCAGCTAGGGGAGAGATTATCGCCTCGAACTCCTCGGGATCGTCGGGAATGGGCACAGTAACATG
>JACXSR010000027.1:0-2528 GCA_035319845.1 Thermoproteota archaeon | reverse complement strand
GGCATCAATTATCCCCGGGATAGGCTTCAAGAAAGCCCTTTTTACATCATGGTACGCTATCACTCCAGCGGCAATGACCCTGTAGTCCTCCTTCAATCCGAGTCTGACCATCATCTCATTGAAGTGAAGGGGATAATCTTCGCCCTTCTCCCTAACGACCTCCATCAAGGTTTCCATGGCCGTATCAAAATCCACCGGAAGGCCCGCCTCCTTCATTGCCGTGAGAGCCCATTCCCTAGCTATTCCCTTCAACAGGTTGGAGTCGTAAAGGACGTTATCGATCTCAAGAAGAAGCAGCTTCATTCCCTCACCACCTTTGAAAGCTTCTCAGGCTTATCAGGATCCAGCCCCCTTAAAATGGATACCTCATAAGAAAGGAGCTGCATCGGTATGACCATCAACACGGGAGAGAATTCATACTCCGTCGATGGTAAGGGGAAGTCCCCATCTTCACCAACCAATAAAGGCTCACCTCCGAATGAGGATACCTTCTGTACAACCTCGCTCACCTCCCTCCAGTTGAGGAATATGACCGGTGTGCCCTTATCCACCAGCTGGATAGGTCCGTGAAGGAACTCTCTAGCTGCGTAGCCAACGTAATGTAAGTTGGATGTCTCCCTCAATTTCAGGGCGGCCTCCAGCGCCGTGGGATAATTTGGGCCCTTGCCTAGGACGAAACCCACAGGTTTTTCTGCTATTCTGGGCGCAAAATCGTGAGCAGGGGACCTCGACATGTCTACAGAACGATGCACCTTCTCAGGCAAGTGCTCGAGCTCAGCGATGAATCGCTCCACCTCCCTACCTCGGAAGGATGCTAAGCTGACGGAGAGTAGGAAGGAAGCCACTAATTGGGTCGTATAGCTCTTTGTAGCTGCGACGGCCCTCTCTTTACCGGCCCTGGTTAAGATCACGTGGTCTGATAGCTTAACTATGGTACTATCAGGCGTATTAGTTATCCCTATAACAGGAGCGGTCGGATTCAGTTCTCTGAACTTCCTAACAGCGACCAACACATCCTTACTCTCCCCGCTCTGCGAGAAAGCAACCAGCGCAGAGTCTGATAGGTCATTAGGTAACCAATCGGGTAGCTCAGACGCCTGAATGGATATTACACGCGAGCCAGATATCCTCATCAATGTCCTTCCCAGAACTAGGGATGCATGATAACTCGACCCACTCCCCGTTGTGTAAATGAATCTTCCATCCAAGCGACGGGCAGCCTCCATTGCCTCCCTTCTAGCCTCATTTAGGGTGCGTCTAATTGCTTCAGGCTGTTCTGCTATTTCAGATATCATGTACTGGCCCGGCCTTTTCCCTTCCATCGCGATGAAGCGCTTCGACTAAGGATAAAGTTATTTACCTGCTAGGAGAGGTAGAACATATGGACGAGGAAACGATCTCCTTCTTTTCTAGGTTTTCTGAGGCTTTTGGTCCATCTGGATTCGAGACGGAACCCCTAAGGATGCTCAAAGACCGGTATTCACCCTTTGCGGATGAGATACTGACTGATAAGCTGGGCTCGCTCATAATGAGGAAGACCGGAACGAGTGACAGGCCTCGGATAATGGCAGCTGGCCACAGTGACGAGGTGGGCTTCATAGTAGTCTCAATAGAGGATAATGGGTTCCTCAAATTCGAACCCTTGGGAGGTTGGGTCTCCACTACCTTACCCGCCCACAGGGTGGTCATAAGGACAAAGAAGGGAGACTACGTGGGGGTGATAACGAGCAAACCACCTCATCTCATGACTCCCGAGGAGAGAAAGAAACCCCTAGAGATAAAGGATCTCTACATAGATGTGGGTGCTAAGAACAAGGATCAGGTAAAGGAGATGGGAATAAGGATAGGAGACCCCGTGGCACCTCTGGCCCCCTTCGAGGTGCTCAGGGGCGGTAAAGCATGGCTGGGTAAGGCATTCGATGACAGGGTCGGAGCGTTCATAGTGATGGAAGCTCTAAAGAGGATTAAGGAGGGAGGGATCCAGCATCCCAACACTTACTACGCTGTGGCAACTGTTCAGGAGGAGGTCGGCCTCAGGGGCGCTGAAACCGCAGCAGATGTAGTGGATCCGGATGTTTTCATCGCTGTTGATGTCGACATAGCTGGCGACTCACCCGGTGTGTCTCCTAGCGAGGCTCCGGCTAAGATGGGAGAGGGCGTCTCAATATTGACTTGGGACAGGAGCATGATCCCCAACTCTCGCCTGAAGGAGTTCGTGATAGAAGTGGCAGAGGAAGAAAACATACCCTACCAGCTATCAGCTGTGAGGGGAGGTACCGATGCTGGGAGAGTTCACCTACACAAATACGGTGTTCCATCCATCGTACTAGGAGTTCCTACAAGACACATCCACTCTCACAGCTCAATAATGTCCCCAGACGATGTAGAAGCCGCCATAAGGCTATTGGTGGCCCTGATCAGGAAGATGGATGGGGAGACCGTAAGGGGGTTCACGGAGATTTGAAAGAGCTGAGACTCACCCACCCAATTTCTTGGCTCGATGGAATCGACCTGAGGACAGGTAAGAT
>JACXSR010000190.1:0-2529 GCA_035319845.1 Thermoproteota archaeon | reverse complement strand
AGGAGGCTTCGCCGAAACCCATATGGAGTTCAGGTATCTTGGCACCTCTGATCTGAAGGTGTCCGCGGTCGGCCTGGGCACCTCCCAGTTCAGCGATTCTTGGGGGCTCAAAGATTACAGGGTAGCCGAGTCTATATTGGAAAGGGCGTTGGAGGTGGGAATAAACTTCTTCGACACCGCAACGGTTTACGGACAGGGTCTAAGTGAGCAGTTCTTGGGCAGGGTCTTGAAAAAGCTGGGAGTGAGGGAGGACGTTGTAGTAGCCACCAAGCTCCCTGGGGAGTTCCTCTCGAGGCACGACGTCTTCAAGGGAACTAGGAGGTGCCTGGAGAGGCTGGGCACCGACTATATAGATCTGATGCAGGTGCACTGGCCTCCCATATGGAACAACTTCCCGACCTGCGAGTACATGCGCGCCCTGGAGGAGCTCGTGCACCACGGGGTGGTGCGCCACATAGGGCTGAGCGACTTCCCGGTGGAGCTGATGGACTCGGCCTGGTCCTGCCTGTCCACGGAGGATCCGGTGAGCAACCAGGTCAGGTACAACCTGGTGGAGAGGGAGGCGGAGAGGGAGATAGTGCCGTACGCCGAGGCCAATGGGTGGAGCATCCTGGCTTGGTCCCCCCTAGCCAAGGGGGCCCTGACGGGGAAGTACACCCCGGACAGCATCCCCGAGTTCAAGGACGTGAGGGCAGGCAGCGCCCTGTTCCACCCCGACAACTTCAGGCAGGTTTACGAGGTCGTCAGGCTGCTGAGGGAGATAGGGGAGAGGCACGGGAGGACGCCGGGGCAGGTCGCCCTCAACTGGTTGCTCATGGCCAGCGACGCCGTGGTGGTGATACCGGGGGCGAAGGCGCCCGAGCAGGTGGAGGAGAACGCCGGGGCGGCGGGTTGGAGGATGAGCTTCGACGAGTGGCTGAGGCTGGAGGAGGCGAGCAGGAGGGTGGTGATATCCAGGGTGGTCTGGTGACATTTTTCTTTACGTCGTGTGGGAATCCGGGGGCGATGAGGTGGCGAAGGGGCGCGGAGTCGTGAAGACGCAGTGCCGATCCGAGCCCCCTAGGGTGATCTCATGATCTTGCTGACTGGATTCGAGAGCTGGGGTGATGTGCCCTCAAATCCTACAAGCGAAGTTGTCAAGCAGCTCGTAAGCGATGAGGTGGTGGGCGAAGTCCTACCAGTCTCGTTCAAAAGGGCGGGAGAGAGGTTAGAAAAATTACTGAGGGAGATCAGACCCAAAGTCGTGCTTAACCTCGGCCTCGCCCACGAGAGACCTGTTATCAGAGTTGAGAGGGTAGCAATTAACCTAATAGATGCGAAGATCCCGGATAACGACGGGGAACAGCCGGTAGACGTGCCTATAGACCCGGATGGACCGAGGTGTTACTTCTCCACGTTACCAACTAGGAAGATGGTGGAGGCCCTTAGGAGGGAGGGCATACCCGCCTTCCTGTCCTACTCGGCGGGGACTTACCTGTGCAATTACGTCATGTATAAGACACTGAGATTTCTGGATGTCACGGGCCTTAGGGCGTCGGCTGGCTTCATACACATCCCCTACTCCTCCGAGATGGCCTCTAAGATGGATAAACCGGTTCCCAGTCTGCCCCTATCGACCATAAAGAGGGCGGTTCAGATAGCTCTGGATGTGATCACCTCCTCTTCCCAAGTTTGAGCTTCATCAACTTTGCTAGGGCCCGGGCCTCGTGAATTCTCCTCCTAGAGAGGAACCACTCCAGAGCTTCCTCGGCTTCCTCCCTAGTAAGGGGATTCAGCTCAAGGAACTCTCGGAGGCCCTCCTTCACGACCTCGTACCTCTGGCCGTCGCTCAACTTCCTGAATCCCCTGAACCTCCCAGTCACATTCAGATAGTGATGAGCCCTCCTAGCCCACTCACTCATCCCTTCGAGGGGTGGGGCCTACCTAATTAGGTTGCCTCCTCATCAGGTAGAGTGCCGCTGAGAGTGAGGTGATTATAGCAACGACCGTGACAGTCAGTGGCATGTATCCGTACTCCATCCCTGCAGATCTAACTTCTCCAACATTAGAAAGGGCTTTTACCACGTCCTCCAGCTTCTCAGGGATGCTCCTAGGCTCAAGCGGCGAGGGCACGCTTACCCAAGGTATACCCATCTCCTCGGCCATCTCCACCGCCTTCCTGTTGAGAGGGGTTTGTGGCTTCCCGACCAGTATCATGATCTCTATCTCACCGGAGAGGGCTCTCCTTCTAATCTCCGCCAGCTCAGGGGGTGTCGCGGGCACTCCCCTCTCCTTCAGGAGTAGGTACCTCACCCTCACCCCAGCCCACTCGACGGCGTACTGAGCGACCGGACTCGCCGCGACGGCCGATGAATTCAGACGGGGAGCCGTCCTCTCTATCTCCAAGACCCTCCTGCTCACCTTATCATATCTCTCCCTATACCAGGAGGCGCATTCGGGGTTCTTTCGAGCCATTATCTCGCTCAGACTTTCCATGAACGTGAGATAGTTGTCCGGGTCGTAGATAGGCATGTGGTAGTTGGGTTGCTT
>JACXSR010000062.1:0-2556 GCA_035319845.1 Thermoproteota archaeon | reverse complement strand
TATTTGGTAGGCCATCCCCATATAGAGCCCATACAATCCTAAATCATCCGAAATATCTGGCCTACCAGCAATTACAGCGCCCAACGAGGTAGCTGCCTCGAAAAGGACAGCCGTCTTGAACTTTAGTATTTCGAGATACTCATCTAGTGAGAGAGGCTCTCCAGCCTCTAACACCTGCACTTCCCTCATCTCTCCCACTGACATGAGCTTCGATGCTCTAGATAGGATCTCACCCACCCTGCTATCCTCATACTTGCTGGCTATGTCTAAGACCAGAGATAGTATGAAGTCAGCCACCAAGATGGACATCTCAAACCCGTACTTCATGTGGAAGGAGGACTCTCCTCTCCTCTGGATACTTTTGTCTATGATATCGTCGTGTATCAGGGAGGCCGCGTGTATGAGCTCTATGGCAGCAGCGGCGGGGCCGGGATTCCCACCCCCTCCACACGCGTCATGGACGATCAAAAGCAGAGCCGGTCTTACCTTCTTCCCACCGCTCAAGAATTCCTTTAAAGGATGGAAGAAAGGAGTATCTGACTCTTTATATAATACCTCCTCGACGGCAATTCTAGCCTCGTTGACGTAGTGTTCCAGCGATGATTTTATGCGATCCTTTAACGCTATGCGCGCTCACCTCAGTAGTGGCTGCGGCCTCACTCCTCTAAAATAATGCTCCTCCTCTTGACCACCCTATCGGGGTGTACGACTATTCCATTATCCGTAATCTCAAAGGGATGCCTCCTCATGGAGTGGGCAGTTCCCCTCATCTTCCAGATTATTAGACTCCTAACGAGCTCACCATCCCATTCATCCAAGTCTAACCTGATGATGCCGTCAGCCGCGTGTTCGACCCCAGGCCCGCCAAATCCCCTCTCAGTGACTCCCACTTGGCTTATCAGGATGGATGTGGTCCCCGTTCCGGATAGAACCTTCTTCAGGAGGAGAACGGTCTTCCTCGCTACCACGGGCTTCGTCAAGTAGAGCGCAGTCACCGAGTCGACGACGACCCTGACCGCTCCCACTTCACTAATAGCGGCTTTCATCTCATCTATCAGACTATGAACATCCTCCGGGTCGGTAACCACATATTTCTCCCTCTTAGCTGCTCCCCCTATGCCACCGGTATAGGCATCCACTATCGCGAACCTACCCTCCTCCTCGTATGGCCTAGGATCCCATCCGAAAGCGGACATGTTTATCCTGACTTGCACTGGGTGCTCCTCCAGAGCCACATATACCCCTGCTTCTCCGCTCTTCAACCCGTTATACAGGTACTGCATCCCAAAGATGGTCTTTCCCGTTCCAGGACCGCCTGAAAGGAGCACAACGTTCCTCTCAGGTATGCCACCGTTGAGGAGTTCGTCCATTCCGGGTATGCCGGTCTTTACCCTCCTCATAAGTAACCCCGCTCTAACTATCTTTAAAGTAAGTAATAATGTCAACCCCCGAGCGAAAATGAAGTTGCTCTATATGGATGAAGGCGAGATGAGGAGAGCGCTCCGGAGTGGTAAGATAAAAGTATCAGTGTATGGACTGGGACATGTTGGTTCTCCCATACTGGCAGCGTGGCTTCAGGCTGGCGCCAGCGCCATAGGCGTGGATGTGGATGAGGATAAGGTGCTCAAACTCAGTAGGGGGGAGTCCCCAGTTGATGAGCCCTGCTTGATGGATGTTTTCAAGAAGGCCCTGAGGGAGGGAAGGTTGAAGGCGACGAGTGATGGAGAATGGGCATCCAAGGAAGCTCACGTCAAGGTAATAGCGGTTCCGACACTGATAGATGACGAGGGAAGGCCTAACCTCGGTGCGATCAGGTCTGCAGCTAGGTCCATAGCCTTGGGGCTTAAGGAGGGAGATGTAGTTATACTAGAGAGTAGCGTACCTCCTGGAACCACTAGAGGGGTTCTCAAGCCAATCTTGGAGGAGTTAAGTGGGCTTAGAGCTGGAGAGGATTTTGGGCTTGCTTATAGCCCGGAGAGAATATCTGAAGGAAGGGCGCTGAGGGACATAGTTGAATCCTATCCCAAAGTAGTGGGGGGTATAGACTCTAGGAGCACCGAGGTGGTAGCCACCCTATACTCCTTAATTGCGAGAAGGGGAGTGATAAAACTATCAAATGAGATGGCTGCGGAGCTTGAGAAGCTAGCTGAAGGGGTCTACAGGGATGTGAACATAGCCTTGGCCAATGAGATAGCAGCTCTCTGCAGGAAATTGGGTGTTGACTACGATGAGGTGAGGATGGCAGCAAATAGCCAACCCTACTCGCACCTACACAGGCCGGGCACCGGGGTCGGAGGACTGTGCATTCCCATATATCCGAAATTCCTCATCTGGAAGGCCAAGAATATCGGCATGGATCTTTCCATAACTGCTGTTGCCAGAACTATAAACGAGAACATGCCTGCTGAAGTATCTCTCCTAGTCAGGGAAGGTATGGAGAGGCTCGGCATATCGGATCCCAATCTAGTGGTCTTGGGACTGGCTTTCAGAGGAGATGTGCCTGATTCCCGCCTCTCACCCACCTACGATCTTGTGAATCATCTGCTTTCGATGGGA
>JACXSR010000141.1:0-2562 GCA_035319845.1 Thermoproteota archaeon | reverse complement strand
CTCTCACCTTGAGACCAAGTTCATGTCTTATGCCCTTCCAGCTCCTTATCTTCTTCATCAGGTTGATGTCCTGCGTCATGACCCAAGACACATCGTCTCCGATCAAGATCCTAGACTCATTGGTCCTCGGATCCTTCTGCCGGTTCATCATCCACCAAGGTATACCGTACTTGTCGGGATTGTTGACCACATCCTCTATCTTCTCCAGTTCCTCATCGGTCAGTTCACCGAGAAGCTTGTTCGGTGGGATGCCAGCTTTCATGAGAATTGCTTTGGCCAAGACGAAGCTTATCCCTTTGACATTGGTTAGGGAGATGAGTACATGCTTAGTACCATCTAGGGTCGTGTTGAGAAGCCTTACTATTCTTCTTAGCTCCGCAGTTTCCGACAATTCCTCACCCCTCTTTCGGAACTTGGGGTCCTGAGTGTAATATAAGATTTTGCTCCGCTGATGGTCCAAGAGAAGAGATCAATAAGGTGACTTCAAGTCAAGCGGGGGACTAGGAACCTGCAATTATTCGAATGGCGCCGGGGGAGGGATTTGAACCCTCGCGGCCCAGTGGGCCACTGGCTCTCCAGGCCAGCCCCCTTCCTGGCTAGGGCACCCCGGCTACCTCCGTACAACATCTCCACGATTTGGGGATTTAATAGTTGCGCACTCCGATCAGGCCTCCTCCTTCCTCTTCCACATGGGAGGGTAGAGATCCCTAGGCATTATCACTCTCTCGATATCGGCGGCGACGCCAGACTCGGAGGAGACCACCTCATCAGAGCTCATGGTCGACCTCCCTATCGCTACAAGTTCACCCTTCAGGGTCATTATCGCCACTAAGCCACCCTTCTTAATGTCTCTGGACAGCATGCTCACCCCTTTGACTTTCAGGGATGCACCGTGTGTGATAGAGGCTACCGCACTATCTTTGATGATCATCTTCGGGAGATGGGCCACGATCACCTCGAGCGGAAGTACCACTTCCCGGAGGCGGTCCTCTTCCCCCTCCTCTCTCCATCGAACGTATGCTTCGTAGAGGTCTTGAAGCGTCACACTCTCCCTCTCGTTGAAGATGCCTGACCTTATCCTCCTCAACTCCCTCATGCTGGCTCCTACACCCAGATACTCCCCTATATCGAAGAACAGTTTCCTTATGTAGGTACCCGATTCCACCCTCGTCCTGAGTAGGTGGAACCGCCCCTCGCTCTCCAGCAGCTCCAGCTCGTAGATCCTCCTTACCCTCAGGGTCCTCTTCACCGCAGATTTGACGGGTGGTCTCTGGAATATAGGTCCGGTGAACTTGTCCAGCGCTTCCTTCAGCTCGCCCTCACCCACATCTCCATGCAGGTAGAGGACTCCCACATATTCCTTGTCGGAGCCTGCGATCAATCTGCTCAGCTTGGTGGCATTCCCCAGAACTATGGGGAGGACTCCCGACACCTTGGGATCCAAGGTCCCACAGTGCCCTATCTTCCCTGGATACTCCAAGATTCTCTTCACGAGCTTTGTTACGGTGTGGGAGGTGGGCCCTCTGGGTTTGTCCAAGTTTATGATTCCATGATCTAAGTAAAAAAGGAGGGGTCTCTCACGGGGCCTGTAGCCATAGGGTCCCGGTTCCGCTATACTCTTCACTATCAGCTCTTCTTGAGCATCAGTAAAAGACTTCATCAGGACTCCTCGGCCCCTTCAGCCGGCTTGCCTTTCTTCTTCTCCCTCTTTTCCTTCTCCTCTAAGAGTTTGGGGTAGAGATCCGTCTCCTTTAGTGCTTCGAGGACTTCCTCATCGCTGGCTCCCTCGGATATGTCAAGCTTTATCGGGAGGGGTACGAGGTGCTTCACATTGACCCTCCTTCTCCTGACCCCAGTGAGTTCCTTGGGCCCCGTGACCTCCACAAAGTTGTCATCAATTATCTTGACTACTACGCAGACCCTGCCGGCTTCTCTGCCGGCTATCTTCCTACAAACTCTTCCTACTTCTATCACTGCCATACCAAACACCCCCTCTCGCGAGTGGGGCTAGCGTCCCTCAGGGGGACGCCAGGAGGGACAGGCCCTCCTCCACGTATTTGGAGAGCATCAATTCGCGGAGGCATTCAGGGCAGAGGTAACCTCCGTAGGGCCTATTTGGCCTCCTCTGGCTCTTAGGGAGCTTACCCATGATGTACTTGGGTCCTGTTGGGGTGGCATTCAGCGGTTTACCGCATCTCGCGCATCTAGCGGGGGAGTGCTTCTTGTGCCTGTAGTGGTAAACGGTCCTGCCTCCCGGTGTTCTAACAGCTACCCTAGCCTTCTTAAGACGCCTGTTCCTTCCTCTCTTGTTTATGTCCTTTATTATCAAGACCAGCACCTCCGCGGCTAGTCCTAACCGAACCTATGGATTTTAAACGTTTGCCTGTCAGTGCCCCCCAGGCATCATAGGAAAGTTTAGGTTTTCGAGGAGTAATGTAAGAAAATTACTCGGTTGGAGAGGTTCCCAGTACCTTCTGAAATATCATCGAGAACAGGAATGATACGATTATATAGTACCCTAAGTACCCGACCGTCTGGTTGGAGAGGGCGCTGTTCCCGTGG
>JACXSR010000187.1:0-2585 GCA_035319845.1 Thermoproteota archaeon | reverse complement strand
GAAAAGTCAACGCTTGTACCAAGTAACCCTGGCGCCCAGCTTCCTGAAATGCTCATCATCCGTGGCGACGACACCGCCTACCTTCTTGGCGATGGAAGCTATTATGGCATCGGCGATCGGTACGTGGTGGTCCAAGGCCAGTTCGCCCGCCATCTCAGCTATCTCCTTATCCAAGTCGAACGCACCCACTCTGGAAGAGGATAGCCAAGCCCTGATCCTCACTTTCGCCGTCTCCTTCCCGACCCTCCTACCGGCGATCTTCAGAAACTCGGATATGACGATGGTGGGTATTAGGAAATTTTCCCCACCATGCTTTCTCAGGAACCGGAGGATCGCCTCCCTGTCCTCTTTGGTGGGTGGGAAGGTGTGAGCAATGAGGAACCTTGTATCCAATACGATCACCATACTTCCCTCTCCCTATCGAGCTCCTCAATTAGCCTCCTGTAATCTTCCTCCTCTATGGGCTCGCCGGGGGGCGGTATCTCGCCCTTGGTGAGGATGATGCTGCCATCCCTCACGTCCACCAACAGGAGGTCACCCTCCTTAATCTCGAGCATTTCCCTGATCCTCTTGGGGAGGGTGACCTGTCCCTTCCTCGTCACCTTCACTACATGCATCAGTAGTACCACAAATCATACCTATAAAAATGTACACTTAAAAAGTAGGAGAGAAAGAGACGGAACATTTACGGTTACTTGGAGGAGTAAATGAGAGGGCCTAGTGAGGCGGAGAGGGATGGTAATCGGGAAACTGATCCCATTCCTCTTAAGTTCACTGTCTAGCTGAAGAGGAGGGCATTAAAGGGCCTTAGCGACTTGGACCTCAAGCTACAGGATAAGGCACTTGAAATCTTAGAAATCCTCGAAAAGAACCTGATCCCTCATTTCTTAGATCTAAGGAGGCTTAGGGGCTATAGAAATACTTTAGGATAAGGAAAGGATAGGGAAAGTCAGAATTGTCTATACGATAGAGGGGGAGAATATGAGGGTCATAACTCATTTCATTAGAAGGAGGGAGAGGGCTTATCGTGGCATAAGGCCTAATTAGTCTCGAGACCGAATCTCAAAGCTCAGATGAGCGATAGAACGTTAGGAAGAGGAATTACATGTCCCCTCTACTGTAAGAGGAGCTCCTAAGAGGTGGATGGGACGGCTGGAGATCATGGAAGTCGGTGAAGGATGGAAGACCTCGGGCCAGATCCCCGAAGATCGCAATGGTGCTGGTCGAGGATAATTTAACTATCTCTGGCCGTCAGGTAAGGCTTTTCTTGTCTCGTGCAGCGCTATCTGAGCTTGCCACCCCCGCCGCGACAGCTCGCCAATGCCTCGTGCTAAAGGGGAGGCCGTGTCCCGGTATCACTATCTCCGCCCACTTCGCAAGGACGTGAGCACTTCTCCTAGCCTCCTCCTCTGAGTAGAAGTCCCGGTTCAGGGAGTACACCTCGTCCGACCGTAACCACGACTCCGAGATAATTGCGTCCCCCGCCACGGCCACCCTCGCCCGCGTTACGGTCAGGAACCCCCACACCTCCCCCTCGAGCTTCGCTTCCACTAGGAGGGAGGCGTGGGCCTGCACGTGTCCTGGCGTGTAGACAACCCTAACCCCTGGCGATATCTCCTCTCCCTCATCCACACCGCGCAACCCGCTTATCCTGCCCTCCAGAGGCTTGGGTCCGATCCACTCGGCTGAGGTGAACAGGTAGAGGTTGCCCGCGTGATCCAAGTGGTGGTGCGTCAGGAAGACCACATCCACATCGTCTAGTCTGATCCCAGCGGACCTGAGAGCGCACTCAAGGGATTGAGAGTTACGCCTCAGGTTCTCCTCGGACATGTCCCATTCCCTGTCGAACCCAGTGTCCACGAGGATGAGCCCTCCCGATTCCGAGGTGATGAGGGTGACGGTGGATCCCCCGCCAACGCCGAGCAGGGTCCTGAGTGTGATGTAGCGCTCGTCGGCCCCGGGCTCGGCTAGAAGAGTCCCAACCTTAACTACTCGAACCGTTGCAAGGGACACATGCCTACAGACAACTAAGTGATAAAAGTAAGAGCTTAGCAGGTATTGGGATAGACGCTTTTGATAAACAAGCGACAGGCCTCAGCGCGACCCATTTCAGAGATCAGTTTTAAGCTGTTCTGTAAAATCCCGCGTGATGCTCAAGTCAGAGAGGCTGCCTTTAATATAATTGATTGCGTGGGAGAGACATGCGTCGAGAACGGCCATCTGAAGGGAGCCAGTGGTCTACTCGCCGAAGCGAAGGATTGAGCTCCGCAACGGACCCCGTATAGGGGGATTGGAACTTAGTACGAGGTCATCGCCTCTGCTACTCTGACCGGGCTCGCTCCAACGGTCTGGAAGGAGGGAGAGAATCCTTCCTCGTACGACTTTAGCACCTATCAGATGATCAGAATGGACTTAAGCTCTCGAAAACGTTTACATTCCATGAGAATGCTCGCAGGCTTTCGCGCCTGCCAGTTTACAGGATTATAACGACCAGTAGGGCTGTTTCGTGAGGATCACAACCTAACCGTATTTTGCCAACAGGTCCCTCTCATGAAGTATGCTATCGGTCTCCTCACCTACGGCCT
>JACXSR010000107.1:0-2603 GCA_035319845.1 Thermoproteota archaeon | reverse complement strand
AGGGATATGCCACGTCGTCCTGCCCGAGGAAGGCCACGTCGTACCCGGTGATGTTGTGGTAGGAACGGATTCCCATACCCCGACTTCGGGAGCTCTGGGGGCGTTCGCGGTGGGGATAGGGGCCACGGAGATGGCAGCGGCCATGGCCCTGGGCAGGCTGTGGTTCAAGGTCCCCCCGACCATCCTGATAAGGGGGGAGGGGAGCTTCCCGCCCCTAGTGCACGCCAAGGACCTCATCCTGAAGGTCATATCCACGATAGGAACTGATGGGGCCATATACAAGGTATTGGAGTTCGATGGGCCGGCGATAAGGGAGCTGGAGATGGACGAGAGGTTCGTGCTCACTAACATGTCCGTGGAGGCCGGGGCCAAGACGGGCTTCATCTCCCCCGATGGGGTGACCCTCAGGTACTTGGAAGGCAGGGCTTCAAGGCCCCCCAGACCGGAATACTCCGATAAAGGGAGCTTCGAGGATGAGTTGACGTTTGATGCCAGCTCTCTAGAGCCTCTAGTGGCCGCTCCTCACTCTCCCGCTAACGTGAGGTCGGCCAGCGAGGTTGATGAGGAGATAGATCAGGCCTTCATAGGCTCCTGCACTGGGGGAAGGTTGAGCGATTTGAAGGCGGCCGTGAGAGTCCTACGGGGGAGGAAGGTAAGCGAGAGGGTCAGGCTCATCGTTATTCCCGGGAGCCGAAGGGTGTACAGGGAGGCCCTGAGGATGGGGCTGATAGAGGCGCTGGTGGAGAGCGGGGCTGCTATAGGACCTCCGAGCTGCGGTCCATGCTTGGGAGCCCACTTGGGCGTGCTCGGTCCCAATGAGGTGGGTATCTCCTCGTCCAACAGGAACTTCAGGGGAAGGATGGGTCATCCGGAATCCCGCGTGTATTTGGCCAGCCCAAGCACGGTAGCTGCCAGCGCTCTCACGGGCCGCGTTACGGATCCGAGGGAGGTGGTCTCTTGAGGGGCAGGGTGATCAAGTACGGGGATGATGTCGACACGGATGTCATAATACCGGCACGATATCTCAAGCATGGGGCGGATCCCGAGATCCTCAGGAAACACGCGATGGAGGACCTAGATCCAGATTTCCAAGAGAAGGTGAGGGAGAGGAGGATAATAGTGGCGGGAAGGAACTTCGGCTACGGTTCGAGTAGGGAACAGGCTCCCCTAGCCCTCAAGTATGCGGGCATCGAGGTAGTGCTCGCGGAGAGCTTCGCCAGGATCTTCTTCAGGAACGCGATCAATGTGGGATTGCCTGTGATGGAGGTCCCGGGGATAAGCGAGGTAGTTGAGGATGGCGATGAGGTCGAGGTGGATCTGCGCTCGGGGGTGGTGAAGGTGATGGGCAAGGGAGAGCTTAGAGGGACCAAGATACCCGACTTTCTGATGGAAATACTTGAGGCTGGGGGCCTCGTTCCGTACCTGAGGAGGAGATTCCATGCCCAAGATAGCCCTGATACCGGGTGATGGCGTAGGTCCCGAGATAATGGAGGCCGTCATCCCAGTACTCGAGACGCTGGCGGACAAGCACGGGATAGCCCTCCAGATGGAGTTATATGAGGCTGGAGATGAGACCAAGAGGAGGAGAGGGGTTGCCCTCCCCTCAGATACCTTCGAGGGCGTTCGCAAGGCCGACGCCACCCTGATGGTGGCCGTGGGGGAGACGGCAAAGGAGGTAATTCTGCCGATCAGGCAAGAACTCGATCTTTACGTGAATTTAAGGCCGGCTAAGTCCTATCCGGTCCCAAACGCTGTTGAGGGATTCGATGTGACCATAGTGAGGGAGAACACCGAGGGGCTTTACGTGAGGGCTGGCTGGACCAATGGGGAGACTGCGGTCGACCTGAGGGTGGCTACCAAGAGGGGTAGTGAGCGCATCTGCAGGTACGGCTTCAGATACGCCAGAGACGCTGGGAAGGAGCGAGTTTACGTCGTGCACAAGGCCAACGTCCTGCTGGGCTGCAAGTTGTTCAGGGGGGTTTGCTCCTCCGTAGCTAGGGAGGAGGGTTTCGAGTACAGGGAGATGTACGTGGACGCTGCGGCGATGAGGCTGGCGATGGACAGGCCCTTTGATGTCATAATCACCACCAACATGTTCGGGGACATCCTGGCTGACCTAGCAGCGGCTTACATCGGTGGATTGGGGATGTATCCCAGCGGGAATATAGGGGACGATAATGCCGTCTTCGAGCCTGTCCACGGGACAGCCCCTGATATAGCTGGGAAAGGTGTGGCTAACCCGATGGCGACCCTGCTCTCGGCAGCGATGATGTTCAATTGGCTGGGATACAGGGAGGCGGGTGAGGACTTGGAGAGGGCTATTTGGAGGGCTTGCGAGCTCGGATACACAACCCCAGATGTGGGTGGAAGAATGAGGACTTGGGAGGTTTGCGAGGGTGTGAGGGGCTTGTTATCTAAATCCAAAGGCTGATTACTGTCCATGGATTAAATCCTAACCTAAGAAGAGCAACCGCGGGTATATCATTGATGTGAAGACGACTACTAGATCACTAGGTGGCTTGAAATTGAGCGCGATTTATGAGTTTAGGAGACAGTAAGATTCCCGGGAGATTATGGATGGGTCGTGTGGGCCTCCCTCTGAG
>JACXSR010000047.1:0-2613 GCA_035319845.1 Thermoproteota archaeon | reverse complement strand
GATGTCCTAGACGCTATGTTAGAAGCCCTTGTCCCCTTTGGCATGGAACACGGGTACGCACCCTTACTGTTGAAGTCCGGTGGAATCCGTAGGAATGTAGGTGAAGATATCCTCAGAGATATTCGAGCGAACATCGACAAGATAGGACTCGATGTCTACGCTCTTATCCTGAAGAATGATCTCATCACCGAAGAGGCGCTGGAAGGTGCCGTAAAGGGCCTCAAGCTGAGCATGCTCCAAGCTAAAGAGCGCGGAGAGGGCCAAGTCTTCCTCGGGTACTACGTGACATAGACCAGGTGATTCGAGGGGCGGAGTTCTCTAACCAGCTGAGGATTCAGGCTCACATGAGGATGTAGTGGTTGCGGCCAGGCCGACCCAGCAGCTACCCTTAGGACATCTCAACCCCCAGTAAGCATTGCTTCTGCAGTCTCATGCATGAGTAAATCAGGGCCTACCGCTGGCGCCGACCGCAAAGTGCACAACGGGCATCCGGCTCCTTCAGATCCTGACAAACACCCGACTGTTCCTTGCGCCCTCCGAGGTCGTCTCCCGTCACCTCAGCTCCTCCGGTATGGATCGCTCCCACATCTCCTTGGCCAGCTTTCCGGTGTATTTGAACCGCTTGATCAGGGGTTCCGCCCGCTTCCTCCTCTCCTGGTGCTCCTTGAGGAAGTTCTGCACCTTCTCAATGAGATAGTTCTTGCACTCCCCGCAGAGCAGCCTGCCTGACTTACAGTCCTCGTACCTCTGCAGCAGCTTCTCGTCGTCGGGCTCGAAGAACATCTCCAGCCACTTGAAGACCACGCACTTCTCGGGGTTGCCACCCTTCTCCCTCTGCTCCTGCACCGTCGCTTGGCCCCCGGTCAGGGCGAACTTCCATATCTTCTTCCTCACCGTCTCGGGATCGTCCGTCAGGTATATCGCTGTTTCAGGCATGCTCGCGCTCATCTTCCCGGACAGCCCCGTTAAGGGAGGGAAGAACTTGCCGTGTATGGCAGCGGTCTTGTAATAACCCAGGCTCTCCGCCACATCCCTCTGGATCCTCCAGTAGGGGTCCTGATCTATGGCCGCCGGTATGAGGCACCTCCTCCTCTCGAAGAAGGTTGGGGCGGCCTGTATCGCGGGGAAGAATATCATCCCTATCTTGCTGCTCTCCGTGAACCCGAACACGGCCTTGGCCGTGGAGAAAGTTATCTTCTTGGAGATGGGCACGGCCATCTCGTATATCTTCGTGTACTCGCTGTCCTGAAATATGAATGTCCTGTCGGGATCGAAGCCCACGGCAGCTATGTCCAGTATGTTGTCGTAGGCCCACCTCTTCGTGTCCTCGAAGCTCAGCTCGGGCTTGAACACGAACTTCTCGTCGTCCGTTATCTGAATGTAGAGGTTGACGCCGAACTTCTCTTGGAACCACCTAGTCATGTAGAAGGGTATGATGTGGCCTATGTGCATCGGGCCGGAGGGCCCCCTCCCCGTGTAGAGGAAGAAGCTCCTACCCTCTTCGTAATCCTTGAGCACCAAGTCGTAATCCCTGTGCGAGAAGAAGAACCTCCTCCTGAGGAAGAGGGGAAGCTCGCTCTTGGTCAGCTCCCTAGTCTTCTCGATCAGGTCGTCGGTCAGGGGCTTGGTGCCGAACTCCTTTATCAGGCGGTCGTAGTCCACTAGCCCCTCCACTTCCCAAGGCGTCACTCTGAACTCATCAGGTGGCATGCGATTACCCTCCTTCAAATCAGGGCCAAAGGAGGTCACCTGTCATAGGGCCATCGTCTAGGGGGACCAATTTAAGGTTGACGAGGCGTCAGCCTTTTATCTGATGAGGGAGGCGCGTCTCGGTCGTTTCATGATAAGGACGGTTGCGATCTTGGTAGTGGTGGCGGCTCTCCTGCTCATCGCCCTGATCTACCTCCCGACCGGCGAGTCCGGGAAGGCCGATGTGAAGGAACTCCCCATCGCGTGGCCTCCCGCCGGAGAGCTGCTGACCAGGTGGTGCAGCTCGGGGAGCAGGAGTGCCTCCGTCGAGGCGGCCCTGATATCGTGTGAGGGAGACTGCTACACGCTCGTGAGATACTGGGTTTTCTTCCCTGCCGATGTGGAGATCAGGAAGGATATCCCGGTGAGGGTGAGTGAGGGGGGCGAGGTAATCCTCGAGAGGAACGTTACCTTTTACAAGAGGTTGATGGACATGTACATCCACACGCCCGTCCTGCTCCTCAAGTTGCCCGAGGGCGCTGTAGTCACGATCGCCAACGAATCCGTGGAGATCCCGTCTTGCTCCGAGCACAGGCTGGTCCCCCCGCAGGTGATCTACACCAAGGGGATATTCACGGGTTGGAAGCAACCAGTCGAGGGCCTGAAATACGTACGACTGATGGGTGGTGTATACGCCCTGAACTGGACGGGCACTGCCAAGCTCACATGCGGAACGCTGACCCTCTCCCTGAGGGAGCTTGGGGAGAACGAGCTGGCCATAGTGTCGGTGACGAAAGGAGGATGCGACGTGGAGGTAGGGGGCAGGAGGACCCACTTGGACGGGTAACCTCCGATTCCCCTCAGGCCTCGTCCAAGAGCCTCTTCTCTCCCTCTATCTCCTTTATCTCGGTTATGTCCTGAACC
>JACXSR010000116.1:0-47356 GCA_035319845.1 Thermoproteota archaeon | reverse complement strand
GTCATCCGACTTGGGCTCGGCCAACTCAACCAACCTGTCAGATAGTTCTTTGAGCCTCCTCCGGCTCTCAGAATCTAGTTCCATGCGCTCTAACTCTGAGATTATGCCTTCCAAGTAATCCAGTAACCTTTGACAGCTCTCCCCCATCAGACCTCTGAGCTGGAAGCCTTGCAGGGGGGTCACTCTAGAATAGAACTTGGGACCTAAGTAGCATCTCTTCTTCTTCCACCTATCCCCTTCCTTATATACATGAACCGCATAGAAGTACACCTGCTTGGAACCCTTGATTGTTCTTCTCTCGATATAGCTGTAGGGTTGACCACAGCGTGGGCATATCTTCTCGCTCATTACCCACAAATTTATGGGTAAAAAGATATAACCTTTGCCCCTAAATTTATGGAGGGCGCGATGATCCGATGAAGAGAGGGATCAGGATACTCGCCGTGGATGACGCTCCCTTCGATAAGTGGTCCGATAGGAGTACGTTTCTCGTAGGCCTTCTCTTCAGGGAGTTGACCCTTGAAGTTGCCTTGAGGGAGATCATTCGTGTCGATGGAGATGATTCCACCTCGGCCCTGATCAAGATGGTAAGACACCCCAAGGTGAGAGAGGAGGTGAGGGTAGTTCTCACCCATGGAACAACCTTCGCCGGTCTCAACCTGTTGGATATGCGGTCTTTCTACGAGGAGACCGGAATACCTCTAATAGCTGTCACATCGAGGGAGCCCACCGATGAGATAAGGGCCGCACTTAGGGCTGCGGGGCAGAAATGGAAGGAAATCATTCTCGAGAGGAATCCCTCTTATATCGCGCTCGAGACCGCGCATGGCACTTGCTACTACTCCTGTTTGGGGCTGGAGAGGGATGAGGTTGAAAGACTGGTGAGGAGGTATTCCTTGGAGTCAAAACTGCCTGAACAGTTGAGAGTAACCGACTTGGTGGCAAGACTGCTCGAGGGCCTTACCCCTAAACTATTTATTGACGAAAGGGATCATCAGGAGAGCTGAAGGAAAGGAGGGATCCCTTTGTCGAGACGAGAGCCCCGACTCAAGGAGAAGCACTGGTCTCCCGAGATGGAACTCCAGATGCAGAAGGTATGGGAAGAGGAGGATACTTATCGATTTAATCCGAACTCCGGTAAGCCCTTCTTCTCTATAGACACCCCTCCGCCCTATGCTAGTGGTAAGTGGCACATAGCGGCGGCGATACATTATTCCCAGATAGACATGATCGCCAGGACCCAGAGGATGAGGGGTTACGAGGTATACTTCCCCTTCGGGGTGGACAGGAACGGTCTCCCGGTGGAGGTGGAGACTGAGAAGAGGTACAAGATAAGGATGTTCGAGTACCCGAGAGAGGAGTTCCTCAAATTATGCAGGGAATTCTTGGATGAAGCTGAACAGGATATTCTGTCAATAGTTAGGAGGCTGGGGATCAGCGCTGACACCAAGAACTATTTCCAGACCGATAGCGAGGAATGGAGGGCTGTGACCCAAGCTACATTCATTGATGCTTGGAGTAAGGGATATGTGTACGAGGATTACAGGCCGAATATCTACTGTCCGAGATGTAGGACCACTTTGGCCGATGCTGAGGTTGAGTACAAGGAACTCCCCACTAAGCTCGTGTACCTCAAGTTCAGGGTTGAGGGAAGTGGGGAGGAAGTGGTCGTGGCCACTACCAGACCAGAGCTACTCCCAGCTTGTAAGGCAGTCATATACAATCCGGATGATGACAGATATGGGTGGTTGAAGGGGAAGAGGGTGATCACCCCCTTGGGAGATGCCATACCGGTGATGGAGCATCCATACGCGGATCCGAAGTTCGGAACTGGCCTAGTGATGATATGCTCTTACGGTGACAAGATGGATGTCCAGCTCTTCAGGGAGTTAGGACTGGAGCCCAAAATCGTGGTCAATGAGGATGGTACCCTCAACGAAAGCGCCGGAGAGTATGCGGGCCTCACCATACAGGAAGCTAGGGAGAGGATAATAGAGGATCTAGAGCGAAAGGGGCTCATTGAGAAGGTCGAGACGATACAACACCGGACCCCGGTGTGCTGGCGTTGTAAGACTCCCCTGGAGATAGTCCCTATGAGAGAGTACTACCTGAAGCAAGTTGATCTGGTTCCCGAGCTCGAGGAATACCTCGATATTGTGAGGTTCTATCCGGAGTGGGCGTCCAACTACTGGAGGGATTGGCTGAAGTCCGTGAGCTCCGACTGGCCCATCTCTAGGAGAAGGTACTACGCCACGGAGATACCGGTATGGTACTGCAAGAGCTGTGGAAAGCCAGTTTTACCTCCTCCAGGTAAGTATTACCAGCCTTGGAAGGAAGATCCACCCTACGACAGGTGCCCACATTGCGGTTCCACCTCTGGATTCGAGGGGGAGAAGAGGGTTTTCGACACATGGATGGATTCCTCGATCTCGCCTTTGGTTTACAACGGATTCGGCTGGAATGAAGAGCTCTTCGAGAAGCTGGGATCGAGTGATTTGAGGCCTCAAGGCAAGGATATAGTGAGGACTTGGCTTCATTACACTTTCCTGAGGGTGCACCAAGTGCTCGGGAAGCCGGCCTTCAAGCACGTCTGGATATCGGGAATGGGGCTCGACGCTAAGGGTAGGGCGATGCATAAGAGTTTGGGCAATATAATATACCCATGGCCCCTTTTCGAGAAGTATGGAGCTGATGCCGTGAGGTTCTTCGGGGCGGCTGAGGCCCACCACGGTTCCGACTTCAGGATATCTGAGAGGAAGATAGAGGGTGCTTACAAGTTCCTTCAGAAACTGTGGAACGTGGCTAGATTCATCTCGCAGTTCGATGAGCCCGAGGATATGCCTGAACTGGAACCCGCCGATCTCTGGATACTGGGAGAGCTGAATAAGTCCATAGAGAGGGCTCTATCGGGGTATGAGAGGTTCGACTTTTTCGACCCCGCTAACGAGGTCAGGATCTTCGTCTGGGACGTGTTCGCCCCTCACTATATAGAGCTCGTGAAGGGAAGAGCTTACGGTGATGGTGTAGAAGAAAAGAGGTCGGCGGCGGCGAGATGGACCCTCCACCATGTCTTGAGGGCCGTACTCAGGCTAGCGGCCCCGATCATCCCCCACATCACGGACTACATATGGAGGAGTATCTATGGAGGGACAGTTCACAAAGAACTCTTCCCTGAGGTAAGGGTGGAGTGGGACACGGAGTATCTGGAGCTCGGGAGGAAGGTTATGGAATTCAACAGTTTGGTATGGAAGACTAAAAAGGAGAGAGGCATGAGGATGAAGGATCCCATAGAGATAGAGATCCCAGAAGAGCTCAGACCATTCGAAGATGACCTGAGAAGGCTTCATAACATAAAGTAAGTGGCGCCGGGGGTGGGATTCGAACCCACGAGGCCCGTGAGGGCCACCGGATCTCGAGTCCGGCCCCTTGCTTCGCCGGGCGCCTGGGCCCTCTGGCTAGGGTACCCCGGCACTACCCTGCCATTTCCTCTCTGGTCTTCGGGGCTATAAATGTTGGGGTGATAGGATGGACGCCGCTATCGTCTTAGGGACGGCTGGATCCGGTAAGACCACCTTCACCGCAAGTTACTCAGAATGGTTGAGGAGGAGATTTATGCCTCTCCGGAGTTGCACCGCCAATCTAGACCCGGGAGTGTTAAACCTGCCATACAGACCTGATTACGATATCAGAGATCTGGTCAGCGTGCAGGAGATAATGAAGAAGGAGGGATTGGGACCAAATGGAGCTCTGGTTAGGGCCGCAGAGATCATGGTGGATAGGATGGATGAAATAGTTGAATCTCTCTGCTCCCTTAATTGCGATCACCTAGTTATAGACACTCCCGGGCAAATGGAAATTTTCGCCTTCAGGCCCCTAGGTAGGGTGTTGTGTGAGAGGTTATCCTCCTGCCTGAATTTAGCGGCTGTCTTTCTCGGAGATCACGAGCCCGGGAGGGAGTTGGAAGATGTCGTTACATCAGCCCTACTGGCTAAGATACTGGAGTTGAAGCTGGGTGTGACGGTGATTCCCTTACTCAATAAGATGGATGTTTGGCAGGGTGAGGGGGTCGAGGAGGTCTGGGAGAGGGTGTTAAGGGGGGATGTAGATGGTCTCTACACTGGTGAGGGTACGCTATCAGATGCTTTGCTTGAGCTCGTGAGAGCCATCTCGTCCTTCAAGTCACCGGTCAGAGTAGTTGCCATCTCAGCTAAAGAGGGAACTAACTATCAAGAGGTTTTTGATCTCCTGAGCGAGGTGTGGTGCTCCTGCGGAGATATGACTTGATCGGCATTGATCTAGCGGTAAGAAGACCTTCCTCCCTAGCAGGTTACCTCAAAGGGAGTAGGATATGGCTATGGAAGGCAGATCCCCCTGAACTGTTAGAAGGGAAGTTGAAGGCCGAGCTCATCGTGATAGATGCTCCTCTTTCCCTTCCCAAGGAAGGTGCCTTCAGGGACTTCGAGAGGGAAATGTTATCGAGAGGGTACAAGCTCTTACCACTAAAGAAAGGACCTATGAGGGAGTTAGCGATTATAGGGTACAAGTTGAAGCGGAAGTTGGAGGATGAGGGGATCAAGGTACTGGAGACGCATCCAGCCTCGGCCTTGAAGGCGCTCGGAACGACGAGGCATCATGTGGTCTCCATACTATCAAGGATCGGCTTCGCTTCAAACCCACCTGCGAGTAGGGACGATGAGGATGCCTTGATATGCCTACTGGTGGGCATGCTCTATCTAAAAGGAGAGGTAGAGGTCTTTGAGGGCAGAGATGGGTCGATAATACTGCCTAGGCCCGATCTGAAGCTCGAAGAGCTAAATCTCAGTTGAAGAAACCGCGATCATCTTTTTAGTAACGATGGACTAGCTAGTCTTGGATGGCGCAGCAAGTAGAGATCGTCAGGAGAGTCTTGAGTAAGGGATACAACATATCCCCAGAGGCTCTGGCCCTTCTAATGGATGGAGGTATCGAAGATCTAGACTCTTTGCTTAATTTTATCCCTGAAAAACCCGTAATAGAATTGCAGGACCTTGAAGAAGCGTTAAGGAGGATGAAGGTTCGCGTAGAAAGGCAGGTTTCTTATGGGGCAGGGGAGGTGGTAGAGGGGATAAGCATCCTCAAAGCCCCCACAAATTTGGGGGTAAAAGGAAGCTCGGAGGAATTCGTGGAACTCATGAGGAAGAGGTTTGAATTCCTGAAATCCATTCTCATGAGGAAAAGTGGGATAGATCCTATCCCTATATCCAGTCTCCTTAATTCAACATCCAGGAATGGGGATAGAGTGCTCGTAGTTGGAATGGTCCTAGAGAAGAGGGTCTTAAGGGACTTCTCCATACGGATGGAGTTAGACGATGAAACTGGTTCAATTCCAGTTATATTCAAGAAGGGAAGTAGATACTGGGACAAGGCAGATAGAATCCCTGTGGACAGCGTGATAGCTGTTAGAGGAACATTCGTCAATGGGAGGCTCTACGCTGACAGTTTTAGGATCCCAGACCTCAATGGCGAGTTGGTGAAGCCAAGTTCAGTCACTGGAAAAGTAGCTCTTGTGAGCGACATTCACATGGGAAGTAAGTACTTCAACGAAGGAGCCTTTGAGAAATTCGTGAGATGGTTGAACAGTGATCAAGCGAAGGATGTAAGATATCTAGTGATCTGCGGAGACCTAGTAGATGGTATTGGCGTCTATCCAAATCAAGAGGAGGAATTAAAGATAACAGACGTTTACAAACAGTTTCAACTGGCATCCAAGTTCCTAGAGAAAATCCCTAAGGATATAAAGATCATCTACATACCAGGTAATCACGAACCGGTTAGGCAGGCGGAGCCACAACCAGTCGTACCTGGGGAGTACTTGGATCGCCTGCTGGAGGTGAGACCCGACCTCATTGCTCTACCTAACCCTTCGATGATCGGTATAGGTGATGTCCGAATCCTGATCTATCATGGAAGGAGTTTGAACGCTATATTCAAGCACATACCTGGATTACAGCCCATAACGCCTGATACCGTAGTGGAAGCAATGAGATGGATCCTCAGGTTGAGGCACTTGGCTCCCATCTATGGAGAGCACCCAATAGCGCCTGAGAGCGAGGATTGGCTCCTCCTAGATCAGATACCCCACGTCCTCCATGTGGGTCATATCCATGTTTACGGAGTGGGGGAGTACAATGGGGTAAAAGTAGTCAATTCAGGAACCTTTGAGAACGAGACACCCTACATAAAGAGTTTAGGTATCGAAGTAACTGTGGGAAAGGCGCCCATATTGAACTTGGGTAATATGGAAATTGAGGTGATGGATTTCTCGTGAATACATCACCTTATACCCATCTGGGCTAGGAGGTTCCTCATCTGCCTGACAGGCAGGGCCATCTTCTTAACAACCTTAGTGTTCCCCCTAGCTCCCCCGTACTGCATCTCTATCTCCACGAGACCTTGGGACTCTAACTCCCTCAGTATGCCAGAGACCCTCCTCATAGTCAGCGGCTTTACTCCGTATAGGTGGGCCCTCTGCTCGTACGCTTTATAGATCGTTCCAGTCCCAGCCCTGACTACAGGTCGCTCGAGTACATCAGCAATGGCTGCAAGTATGAGCCTGTGGTGTAAGGGGAGGGTTCTCACCGTTATGGAGACCTCCTCCTCGTTAACCGTGTCAACCGCCATAATTGCATGTTCCTTGGTCAGCTTCTCAGCTCTCTCATTTTCCGCTAGTTCAGCAGCCATCCTCAGGATATCGATAGCCCTTCTAGCGTCCCCTGACTCTTGAGCTACCCTGCTAGCTATGTACTGAAGGGCTTCGTCCTCCCAAGTGCCGACCTTCAGACCTAGATCTGCTCTCTGCCTGAGTATCTGATAGAGCTGGGGGTGATTGTATGGTGGAAACTGCAGCCTATTAGGTTCGAAGCTACTCCTCTCCCTCGGATCCAGCCTCTCTAGGAAGTCCATTGTATTACTGATGACCACTAGGCTTATGCTCAGCTCCTCTGGAAGGTCATAGTTCAACCTAGTGAGGGCGTATAGCAACCTACCTCCGTCCCTCTTTACGAGAAGATCTACCTCGTCGAGGACGATCACGAGCCTCGAATTAGAGGTCGTGTAAGCATCGACGAATTTGTCCCAGAGGACATCGAAGGGATACCCCGAAGGAGGGACTAGGACGCCCATAGATCGATTCAATTGATAGAGGACTCTGTAGGCTGTGGTAGCTTGACTGCAATTCACATAGGCGAACTTAGCTCTGAGATTTGGATACTCATTCCTGTACTTTTTAATCACATGTTTCACTACAGCGGTCTTCCCCGTACCAGGTTTCCCTATGAATGCAACATCGCTTGGAGGTTGGTCCACAAGTAGGTCGGAGAGTATCCTCGAGAATTGGAATATTTGATGCTCTCTTCCGGGGAGGGTGTCAGGAATGTAGGAGTCCCTGAGGACTCGCTTATCTTTAATTATAGTGTAAGACACGTAAGATGCATCGATAAACGCCTCATCCAACGGCATCCGACCACTTCCCCTCCGCCCGGACCTGAATAAGTTGTATTACCTCTGGAGGATTTAAAGTTGGTGCCTTTTTAAAGGGAGATGGTTCTAATGATAAGATAATAAGTTTCAAGTAATACAATCTTATTATATCACGATGCGCATCATTTCCATTCCATCAACTCTGGGGGAGAGTCCCCCCTCAAGTTCAATTCCTTCAACTCCAACTCACGCGTAAGTGGAGAAGAAATTAGGGTATTTCAACTCCGAGGTCCTAATATCGGAATGGAAGGAGTTGAAATTGTGGTGTGAGTGTCCCCACCACAAACCCCAAGGTCACAACGAGGGTCGCATAAGCTAGGAGGGCCCAGTCCCCACCCCCATACTCATAGACTACGTAACTACTCCTTCTTTCGATTGCTCCGAAAGCCTTAGTTTCCAGAGCCTCTGCCAGCTGGTGACCTCTCCTTATAGCTATTATTATCATAGGGATCAGTATAGGAACCAGTCGTTTTACTTTCTCTAGGAAACCACCCTTCTCAAGCTCATAACCCCTGCTAACCTGGGATGTGATTATCATCACGACGTCGTCCGCTAGTACAGGTATGAACCTAAGAGCTATCACGAAGGAGAATGTAATCTGGAGGGGGACCTTTAGTTTGGTCAGAAGGTCACCAATCTCTGCTGGGCTTGTTCCAGTCATGAAGATGGCTGAGGCTATTATCATGCTAACTAGCCTCAACACCATCGCCAGACTGAACTCCAAGCTATGGGTGGTGAGATAGTTAAGTACCACGAGGATCACAATGAAGAGGAGGGATGCCTTGAGGGACCTTTTCACCCTTCCCTCCGACTTTGAAAGAACTATTAAAGGTATTTGGGCTATAAGGGAAAATATTTGCATCAAGAGCGAGACACTAATTAAGGGGAGCACTATGAAGGAAGCGAAGAGGATAAATTTCGTGAGAGGGTTGAGCTTGGAGTAAGGTGTTTCTCCTACTTGCGTTCTGAAGATCTCTACCATTCCCATTGGATCGAGCACTCAACTCACCTCCAGCAGGGAGTCAACTATGTATTTGTAGGGTGGTATGAGGCCGTTAGTGGCGAGATTCCGTATGTCGGAGAATATCTCCTCGGGGCTCCCTCTACCGATCACAACCCCGTAGCGAAGCACTAAGACCTCATCCGGACCGAGTTCATCAAGCCACTCCAAATCGTGGGTAACGATAACGACGCCCCTCCCCTCTTCCCTCATCCTCTTAAATATCTGAGATAGAGACTCCTTTGAAAGACTGTCCTGTCCTATTGTGGGCTCATCCACCGCTAAAAAATCCGGCTTCATGGATAGAATACATGCTATAGAAAGTCTCTTCATCTCACCACCGCTTAAGGACCAAGGACTCCTCTCTCTCAACTCCCAGAGCCCCACTTCTTCCAAGGCCCATCTGACGGATTCTTTAACTTCCTCAGGATCCATACCTATCGATCTAGGACCGAAGGATACCTCTTCATACACGGTCTCGGAGAAGAACATATGCTCCGGGTTCTGAAAGACCAACCCTACTTTTCGGGAGAGCTGTGCTACGCTGGCCTCTCTAGTATCAATTCCATCCACGAGAACCCTTCCCTTCATTTCACCCCTGTAGAAGTGGGGTATCAACCCGTTCAGGAGCCTCAGGAGGGTGGACTTGCCCGAGCCGTTAGGGCCCACGATACCATATATCTTACCCCTCTCCAGCCCTAGGCTGATATCCCTGAGAGCGTTTATTCCACTCCCCTCATACCTAAATGTGACAGTCTTAACTTCGATCAATGCTAACACCTCCTCTTAATGCCACTATGAGCTCTCCTACCGAGAGTGGTTGAGCTTCTGCTACCCCATACCTTCTAGCCAGCTTGACCACGCTGGGTGGTCTGACTCCGTGCAGTGATATGTCCCCTTTGTAGAGCAATTCCCTAGGGTGCCCCTCCCTCACTATCCTCCCGCCTGATATCACTATCATTCTACTTGCTTTTGGGGCGAACAGATCCAGCCTATGCTCAGCAACTATCACCGTCACCCCTTCCCTGTTCAGATTGCCCAGTACCTTTGCAATTCGAGCCGAGCTGAAAGGGTCCAACTCACTCGTCGGCTCATCTAACACGATGACATCAGGCTTCATTGCTAGGACAGAGGCAATGGCCACTAGTTGCTTTTCTCCTCCACTTAGCTCTGCTGTGCTCCTTCTCCTCAAATGCTCTATTCCCAGTTTCTTGAGGACCTCATCAATTCTCCTGATTATCTCCTCCCTAGGGAGCCCGAGATTTTCGAGACCGAATGCTATCTCCCTATCCACCCTTAGAGTGACGATTTGATTATCCGGGTTCTGAAAGACCAACCCTACTTTTCGGGAGAGCTGTGCTACGCTGGCCTCTCTAGTATCAATTCCATCCACGAGAACCCTTCCCTTCATTTCACCCCTGTAGAAGTGGGGTATCAACCCGTTCAGGAGCCTCAGGAGGGTGGACTTGCCCGAGCCGCTGAGTCCGGCTATTAGGAGAAACTCACCTCTATCTATCTCCAAGCTGACCTCGGACAGCGCTGGTCTCTTACTACCCTCGTAACGGAAAGTCACGTCCTCTATTTCCAGCATCGGGGCCACATGCTCACACCGTCAAAAAAGATTATAATACCTCCCACTGCCATCCAGCTGAGGGATCCAAATGCCTAGGAGGAGAGCGCGCAGAAAGGGACCGGCCAAGACATGGTATCAGGTCTACGCTGTAGATGTCTTTCCAAACCAATGGATCGGTGAAACCCCTGCGAGCGACCCAGAGAAGCTGATGGACCGGAATGTTGAGGTGGTCGTGAGGGACATCACTGGGGACTTCATGCACGAGAAGTACAAGTTGTGGTTCAGGATCTTCAAAGTGGATGGTAACAAGGCCTACGCCCGTTTCGTGAAGGAGATGCTGAACAGGGATTACATGAGGTCAATAGTTCAGAGAAGGAGCTCTCGAATAGACATACAATCTGAGGGAGTAACCAAGGATGGGAATGAGGTGAGGATATTCACCCTCATAGTAACCGCGGTAAGGATCAGGAGTAGCCAGAAGAGCGCCATAAGGAAGAGGGTAGACGAATACGTGAGGAGTCTCATACCAGAGTACACGGTGGAGGAATTAGTCAAATCCTACATATTCGGGGAGCCCGTTCCGGTGGCCTCCGAAATACAGAGAATAGCCTCGAAGGTCGCTCCCATAAAGTACGTGGAGCTGAGGAAGATGGTCATACTGAAGCCAGCCGAAGCTCCGGAGATACCTACAGAGGTGGAACAGGAGGTTGAAAGCAGCACTCCTGGCAGCGGGGAAGGGTAAGAGGCTAAGACCAGCCACCGAGGCGAGGCCGAAACCCCTTTTACCTATAGCCGGCTCTACCCTTTTTGAATACAACCTCTCCCTCATTTCCGATCTGCAGGTATATGCGGTAGTGAGCTACAGGAAGGAACTCTTCATCGATCTCTCCCGACACCTCAACTTCAGGATCGTGGATCAGGGCAAACCCATGGGAACAGGCCACGCAGTGATAAAACTAGGGGAGGAGGTGAGGGATGATATCTTACTCATATACGCGGATATCTATCTGCCTCCGGACTCCGTTGAGAGGATCCTATCCTACTGCGATAAATACGACCATGTGGTGGCAGTTACACCGGTTGAGAAACCTTGGGAGTTCGGGGTGGTGGAGCTATCCTCAGGTCTGCTGAAGAGGATAGTGGAGAAACCAAAGAAGGGCGAAGAACCCTCGAACCTGATAGTGGCTGGAGCTTTCTTCCTCTCCCAATCAATCTTCGATCACCTGATGGATGTGACCCTCTCTCCTAGGGGAGAGTTAGAGCTGACGGACGCCTTGACGCTCGCGGCTTCCCGTGGGGAGAGAGTAGGGGTCGTTACCGTTTCGCCTTGGGTGGACGCAGGTAGACCATCAGACTTCTTAATAGCTCAGAAATACCTGTTAAACGATGTGATCAGCGGCGAAAGGCCGCCTCCCGACGGATACGTTCTAGAAGGCGATATACTCATATCCAACACAGGGATCATAGAGAGCTCGGAGCTGGAAGGCCCCTCAGTAGTGGCGGGACTATTAAAGGGGTCCACTTTAGGCCCATACTCATATTTAGAAGCCGGCTCCCGCGCCGTGAACTCAAAAATCTTTAATTCCATTGTGATGAGGGGTTCATCGATCCTCAGCTCTGAGGTGATGGACTCATTGATCGCGGATGGTGGATTAGTTGAAGGGAGCACCTTGGTGAGATCAGTCACCGCGCCATCTTCCCGCGTTGTCGGCTGCAGTGTAGAGGGAGAGAAAGTATGGGAGAGCAGGGTATGCGTCACCTAGCGGCCACTATCTTCACGACATCTCTATGCCTCAGTACATAATCCAGTGAGATCCTCCTCTTCTCCCTAACATCGATCCCGTATAGGGCCTTCTTAGCGATTTCACTGTGGATTTTTTCAGCTAGATCCCTAACCGTCCCATCTCCGGGTAACAATATGGCATCCGGGAGAACGTTTCCATCCTTATCCGATAGCTTAGTCTCATTTTCAACGGGGAAAACGACCTTCATACCCAATACATCATAAACAGCGGTTTCTAATGCCTTCTGGACTCCTGTGCTACCGTATCTCTCCAATACTCTCTCTCTGATGGCCTCTAGAGCCCTCAATTGTGCCTTGGTGAGTTTAGATTCATCCACTACCTCGAAATCCTGATCTCCCGGCTCGTACTTAATGAGCCCTGATCTCGCCGCCTTCCTCAAAATGAGCTCGGCCTCGGCCGACACGGGGATTACAGGCTCCTCGAGAATCTCCCTCATCCGCTTAATATTTTCCTCAGCTTCCGGTATGTCCACCTTGTTGGCTGCCACCACGAAGGGTTTTCCCTTCCTCAGGATTTCTCTCGAGAAGCTTATCAAATCCCCCTCACTCCACTCTAAAGGGGACTTCTCTAGGGACAGTTCTCTCAGAACTGACTTGATTACCTCTCTGTCAATATCCAATCCCGAGAGGACCTCGTGTAGCGCCGCCTCAACTGATGTGCCAGCTACTATCCTTCCTCTGATCTTACTCCTCGCTCTCTCTATGATGGACGCCACCCAGAGCGCGAATTCCTCCTTCACTATCATCACATCCTCCATGGGATCGTGACTTGACGGGGGTACGGGATTGCCCTCGTCATCGGTGGAACCCGAGGCATCCACTACGATCACATTAACGCTGGCCCTCCTCAGGTCGTCCAAGAACTTATTCCCGAGCCCTCTCCCTTTAGAGGCCCCCCTCACTAACCCAGCCACATCCAAGAGTTTCACTGGCACATATCTGTACCTACCGTTACACCAGCCGTACTTCGGATCGCACTTCACCCCGAACTCGGTGCATACGGATTCAACCCTCACGTACCCCACGCCCTCGTTTGGATTTATCGTAACGAATGGTCTATTTTCCCTCTCTGCCTCCACTAGGGTAGCAGCTGAGAAGAAGGTGGTCTTCCCAACGTTCGTCTTCCCGACCAAGCCTACTAGCATCCCACCTCTTCGAACTATCAAATTTTAAAATCCACCAATGGGGGGCCTGAGTGCAGGGTGTAAACTTGGTAGTCGCGGGAAGATACATGGAGAAGCTGATCTGGAGGAGGCGCAAGGAGGATCCAGACCTAGTTAAGCTCTGGAAGGATAGGTTGATACGGTGGAGGAGGGAACCGGCGATAGTCAGGGTGGAGAAGCCAACTAGGATAGATAGGGCAAGGGCCCTAGGGTACAGGGCTAAGCAGGGATTCGTAGTGGTGAGGGTAAGGATTAGGAAGGGTGGCAGGAGGAAGGGAAGACCAAGGTCTGGCAGAAAACCCGCAGGACTGGGAGTCCTCAAACTGACTCCTGGTAAGAGCATAAGGTGGATAGCCGAGGAAAGAGCTGCGAGGAAGTTCCCAAACCTGGAGGTCCTCAACTCGTACTATGTTGCCGAGGATGGTAGGTACTACTGGTACGAAGTGATAATGGTCGACCCTCACCACCCAGTCATAAAGGCCGATCCTAGGATCAACTGGATACTCAATCCCGCCAACAAGAGGAGGGTGTTCAGAGGCCTCACGAGCGCTGGTAAGAAATCTAGGGGATTAAGAGCCTCTAGAGGTATTCCTGATATAGTCAGGAGATTCAAACGCAAGAGAAGATTGGCTAGGAGATTGGGGGCCTGAGTGATTTGTGCCCCCTTTCCCTCTCCTCCGCCGAGATTACCACGATGGTGTACCCTACTGAGCTGGAGGAGAGAGTCAAGGAACTCCTCCTCACACTAGCTGGAGGAGAGGGTGATCTCAAAGAAGAGAAGTTTACAAGTCATTACGGTTATTCTTTCAAGATACTAACGGTTAAGCTCGGAAAGGAGGGAGCAGAATCTCTCTTAAAGTTCATAGTCTGCTCTTTAGGGGAATTCGATTTCATCTCCCTGATGGAGACACTGGAAAGTCATGTAGATGGGAGAGATCTATATCTGAGGCTCGATAAACAGGAACTAGCGCTAGGCAGACACGTGCTCTTTACGGGAGGCCCGGGAGGGTATGTGAGGATCAGGCTAACATTCAGAAAGAAGGTAAGTGATTTGGAATCCCTCCTCAAGGAAGTGAGATCCCAATGCCCCAGTACATAGATATCCTGGCACCCGAGAACGAAGAACAGCTCGAACTGATGGTGAGGAGGGCGATCTCGCTCGGTTTCGGTGCGGTGGGGATAATTGGAGACTTTTCCGGTCTTCCTAAGGGAGCCTTCAGAGTTTCCATTGTGAGGCCGCGCGATATCCCTCAAGAAGCTAGGAAGATAAGGAGTAAGACAAAGCTTCTCTTCTCCTCACCTAAAACCCTCGAGGAATCAAGGAGGGTTACTTTCAGCAAACTCGTAGATGGTGTCATTGCGAGCTATGATACTAGCAGGCCGAACTTCGATTACGTCTGCGCAAGACAGCTCAAGAGAAATGAGGGAACGCTCCTAGTTCCAGTGGCGTGGATGATCAGGAAGATGCTCAAAGATCCCCATGTGATCAGGAATGTCCGACTAGAGGTAAGGATAGCTCTCAAAGCGGGATTATACCCCGTGATCGCCTCGATGGCTCGGAACACCAGAGAGGTGGTACCTCCCCGCTTGCTCATCTCCTTCGGCGAGTTCATCCTAGACCTGAAGAGGGATCAGGCTAAGTCCATGGTAAAGGATTTCCCCTCCTACCTCATCAGCGAGGAGAGGAGGATCAGAACCAAGGGGGTTGCTCTAGGTGAAGTTCAGGATTCCCATTGAGCTCAAGGAGAGGAGGAGATACATCTGCGTATATGCCCCGGTATCCAAATCTGACCTGAGCAAGACCATAGAGAGGAGGTTGAAGGAGCTGGCGGGGATTAAGGGATGCGGGATCCATAGATTCACCCTACTGTCATTGGGAGACAACCTCTTTCTAGTTAAGACCGCCGAGACCTCCGTAGCCGCCGTGCTCACAGCTCTCCTCGTAAGTAGGTACGAGGATTTCCCGTTACTAGAGGTTAGGGGAATTTCGGGCACCTTAAGGAGGGCGAAGGAGTTATGCGTCGTTCCTTCCACTGTCGAGCGACGTAGTTGATCGTCATCGCGGAGGGAAAACTCTTTATGTCCTAGGACTTTTCAATGACTGAACATCCTAGTGGGGTGGACAAATGTTTCCACAGGTTACAGGGTATGATAGAGCGATTACAGTCTTCAGTCCCGATGGCAGACTTCTTCAAGTGGAATACGCCCTTTCTGCCACTAAGAGGACTCCTCTGGCCTTGGGTATAAAATGCAAGGATGGAGTGGTCCTTCTGGCCGTGAGGAAGTACATCTCCCCGTTGGCCACTCCCCCAGAGAAAATATACAAGATAGATAATCACATAGGCGCGATCGCCGCTGGATTGGTGGGAGACGGCCTAGTTCTCATAGAGAGGGGGAGGCTTGAGGCCCAGTACAATAGGCTCATCTACGGTGAGCCAATAACAGTGAAGAACTTAGCTAAGAGAATAGCAGTCCATAAGCAACAATTCACCCAGTATGCCGGTCTCAGACCGTTTGGCGTTATGATGATAATAGGAGGAATAGATGAGGAGCCTGAACTCTACGTAACTCACCCAGGAGGAGCTTTCTACGATTATGCGGCCTTCGCAGTGGGGAAGAACTCCGATAAAGTAAATGAGGCCCTCAAACAAACCTACAAGGAGGAAATGTCCCTAGACGATTGCTTGAAATATGCTATAAAGCTGATAATGGATGCGGAGGAAGGGGAAGTTACTGCGGACTCTTTGGAGGTAGCGGTCATAGACAGGGAAACCAAGAAGTTCAGGAAGCTGTCCAGAGATGAGCTAGAAGATTATGTGAAGGGAGCGAAGGGGTGATACAGGTGCCCGAGCCCGTAATAGCGAGGATAACTCGGGCCGGCAAGAGGTTCGAGATCTACGTGTATCCTGAGAAGGCGTATCAGTTTAGGGAAGGCAAGCCGGTTGATGTGAGGAGCATCTTGGCGGTGGAGAACGTGTTCACAGACGCTCGAAAGGCCATGAAGGCCTCATCAGCTGATCTCAAGAAGGCCTTCGGCACCACAGACCCCTATGAGATAGCCAAAATCATCCTGAAGGAAGGAGAGGTACAATTGACTGCAGAGTACAGGAAAAAGCTCCAGGAGGAGAAGACCCGCTGGATAGTCAACTACATACACAAGAACTTCGTCGACCCGCAGACCAATCTTCCACACCCGGTTTCTAGAATACAGAAGGCCCTGAAAGAGGCTAAGGTCAAGATTGACCCGATGAAGGAGCCTGAGCAGCAGGTCAAGGAGGTGGTGGAACAACTCAGAAGGATACTTCCCTTGAAGAGCGGTCAGGTCAGGATGACCGTGATAGTCCCCGCCTCCGTGTGGGCCAAGGCCAGATCGCTCTTGGCCGGGCAAGGGAGTATACTCTCGGAAAAATGGTCCGACGATGGGACTCAAGTCACCTTCAGGGTAGAATTGCCCATAGGGGCCCAGATGCTTGTCTTGGAGAGGATAGGAGAGATGGGAGGCCAGGCGAAAGTTGAGTGAAAGTGTAATACTCGTCAAGAATAGGGAAGTCGTTGTTCCCGGACAACCTTTGGCTAAGGGGAGGTTCAAGCTAGGTAAGGATGTTTATCGGGATGATTCTGGCGTAATTAGGGCTAAAAAGCTGGGATTAGCCGATATAAAGGAGGACACTGTGTCAGTTGTACCACTTTCCGGCGTCTACATTCCCAAAGAGGGGGATATCGTTATAGGGATAGTCTCGAGGATAAGCGGATCCACTATAATTGTGGATATCAGATCCCCCTACCAGGGTGTGATCCCCATACCAAGGGGAAGGGCCACTGAGAGGGTGGATATGAGGAAATACAACTTGAAGCTAGGTGATGTAATACTGGCGAAGGTCAAGGCCTTCGATGGATCTTCCTCCCTTCTCCTCACGATAGACATGGAGGGCTTGGGAAAGCTGGAGGGGGGTTACATACTGGAGGTAGAACCCGCCAAGGTCCCCAGAGTTATAGGGAAGAGGCAATCGATGCTAACGATCCTCAAAGAGAAAACCAAGAGCGACATAATAGTCGGGAATAACGGAAGGATATGGGTCCGCTCCCCCTCATTGAAAGAGTTGCTAGCTCTAGAGAAGGCTCTAAGGAAGATAGAGGCGGAATCTCACGTCTCAGGACTCAGTGATAGAGTATCCTCTTTCCTGACCCAAGAACTCTCCGATTGAGGAGGTGTAAGGTCATGCCATTATATGTTGAGAAGAAGCCCGAGGTCCTGATAACGGAAGACGGCGTGAGGACTGATGGGAGAAAGCCCCACGAAATGAGACCGGTCAGAATGACCGTCGGTATATTGGACAAGGCCGATGGTTCGGCCTTCATCGAGTGGGGTGGTAACAAAATACTGGCCGCAGTTTTCGGCCCGAGAGAGGTGCATCCCAAGCATTTGGTACTTCCTGACAAGGCGCTGGTAAGAACCAGATATAACATGGCGCCTTTCTCCACGCCTGAGAGGAAGAGGCCTGGACCAGATAGAAGGAGTGTGGAACTCTCTAAAGTGATAAGGGAAGCGCTAAAACCAGCTATTTTCGTGGAAAACTACCCGGGATCTGTTATCGATATATTCATAGAGGTGCTGAGATCGGACGCCGGTACTAGGGTGGCTGGAGTAAATGCCGCCTCCCTGGCTCTGGCTAACGCCGGAATAGCGATGAGAGGCCTAGTAGCTGCCTGCGCAGTAGGTAGAGTGGGGAACTTCGTGGTATGCGATCCGAACCACGATGAGGACATGTGGGGAGATGCGGATATGCCCATGGCCATGCTCATGGAGGCCGAGGAGATAACTCTCCTCCAGACTGATGGTCCAATGACGGATGAACAGTTCAGGGAGGCACTTAAACTGGGAAGGAACGCCATTCGCTTTCTCTATGAGATGCAGAAGGAGGCTCTTAAGAGACCATACCGAGTTGTGGAGAGGTCTGTCAGGGGTGTTGTGTGATGTTCGAGTCGGAGATGCTCACCCATAACTTGCTGAAGGAGTACGTTAAGGATCTGGTCTCGAAGGGCCAGAGGATCGACGGTAGGGGATTCCAGGAATACAGACCCATAGAAGTCAGGGAAGGGACATTCACCAAGGCAGAGGGCGAGGCTTGGATAAAGCTGGGAAACACCCAAGTATTGGTCGGTGTGAAAGCCGATGTGGGAGAACCCTTCCCAGATACGCCAGACAAGGGCGTCTTGGTCTCCAACACCGAACTGCTTCCCTTGGCCTCACCTACATTCGAACCAGGTCCTCCCAACGAGAACGCCATAGAAGTGGCTAGAGTAGTAGACAGAGCCATAAGAAGCGCTGACGCAGTTGACATGTCTTCCCTTGTTATAATAGAGGGAAAGCTCGTCTACATGCTGTTCTTGGATATGTACGTGCTTGACTACGATGGGAACTTGGAGGATGCCCTGACCGTAGCTAGTCTCATAGCGCTGGGGAGAGCGGAGATTCCAAAGGTAGAAGTCAAGGATGATGGTGAGATAGAGGTCAAGGAGGAGAAGTGGAAGGTGAACTTGAAGGACCTTCCCATAAACTTCACCTTCGTCAAGATAGGAGATCAGCTACTCTTGGATCCCGTGCTCGAGGAGGAGCAGGTCTCTGATGCGGCCATAACTTTGGCAATAGACAAGGAGGGCAGGGTTTGCTCAATCCAGAAGAAGCATGGCAAGTTCACTATGGAAGAGATTTTAAATGCCGCCACCATAGCCCGGAGTAAGTGGCCCGAGATAGCGGAGAAGATAAGGGAGGCAATCTGATATGACCGGTGCGCCTAGAGCCAAGCTGAGAACCCCTAGATACGGCCTGAAAATCAGAAGGAGGGTTGAACACATCCTCCAGAAGTCCAAGAGGACCTACAAGTGTCCCTACTGCGGCGCTAACGCGGTCAGAAGGGTTAGATTGGGTGTTTGGGCCTGTAAGAAATGCGGTAAAGTGTTCACTGGGGGCGCATGGGAGCCTTTCACCGCCGTGGCTAGAAGCGCAGAATTAGCAAGGGAGAGGGCTTGATCCTAATAACTACAACGAGGAGGCCCTCTCGCCGTACCCGTTCTTTTGTTAGGGACCTATATCACGTCCTCCCCGACGCGATCAGAAGGAATAGAGGAAAAATGTCCTTGGAAGATCTCAATGAACTAGCGCTCCAGTTGGGGGCCGATAGAGTACTCGTCGTGGGCACCTCTAGGGGCAATCCCTCCTCCTTAGCCTTTTATGAGCCTCACCCCTCGGCAATAAGGCCCATTTCGGTAATACACCTGAGAGGGGTCTCTTTAAGGAGGGAAATAACTGACAAGAGGGCTCCCCAATCGAGAGACCTCTGCATCACGTACTCATCTCCCGCGTTAGCCCATCCAGCTCAAGTGTTCTCCCTGTCTTTCAATGTGAAAGAACCTATCCTAGCGTCGCTCCGGCAGCTGACCCAGATAGAGGAGTACGATCTTACGCTACACTTATCACCCGGTCCTGGTGGTACGATCAACTCCTCCTTCTTCAGGATAAGACCGCCCTGGGAGGTAGGCCCTAGGATGAGGATAGGAGGGTTCAGGGAATATGAAGGTGAAAGTAGACTTGAGAGTGAGAGTAACCTTCGAGAATAGCGAGGAAGCCTCTCTGTTCTACAAAGCCCTATTCCCCGACTTTTCTGATGTGAAGATGAACCTTGAGGGAGATTCTGTGGTAGTAGATCTCATCAGTCTTCCCCCTTCTAGAGCTAGGGCGTTGGCTAATAGCCTCCTGAGAACGATTCAACTGTATCAGAGGATGTCTGAGGTTCTCAGGTGATCTTCGGATATGCTTCAAATGGTTTCTCCATTAGGAGAACGGAGAGTCCATTATACACCAGATAGAAGAGTGACTCGGTGAATCCCCTCTTCCTGACCCTCCTCGCTGAGGTGTAGACCACCATTTCCGGGACGAATTTTACCTTACCAATCTTGGATGCAGCTATGGAAAGCAGGGCATCTTCTGAGACCCTTAGGTCCTCCCTAAACCCACCTAACTTCAGCAATGCGTCCCTTCTGAAGGCCGAATTGAATCCCATTAGGTGGGGTCTCCCCATGAAGATGGTGAACCTCACCATCAGGTCATAGGAGAGGATGTATGCAGCCTTAAGCAGATCTCCCTCATCCTCTAGAGGATAAGCGGGCCCACCTAAGCCGACTACCCCTTCCTCTTCGAATCCTCTGACAAGAGCGTCCCTCCATCCCTTAGCCACGACCGTATCAGCGTCGACAAACGCTATCACATCTCCAGAGGACAACTTAATTCCCACATTCCTTGCCTTGGCCGGAGAATCGTACTTAATCGAGCTCCTGACAATATCCGCGTATCTCTCAGCGATCTCAACCGTGCCGTCCTCGCTTCCTCCATCGACCACCACTATCTCATCGATACCCTCGTTTCTCAAGGCTATTAAGGTCCTTCCAATATAATCGGCTTCTCTGTAGGCTGGAATCACCGCAGACACCTTCATAAAGCTATCCCCACCACTATAGAAATGAGAGCAATCACGCCGGTGGATGTGAGATTAACCGCATGATTATCCAGCCACCTCACTCCTCTGACAGGTCTTGCGCCTCCGTTGCATAGGGAAGGATCTTCAACTATTCTGTTATCCTCAATGCACTTGTATCTGACCTGCAACAGGGCTCCCAGTAAGCTGTCTATCAGACTGCATGAGAACCCCAGAGCCACAGTTAAGGGGAGCTGGATGATTCCTATCATTGAGAAGGAGAAAGCCTCTATGGCTATGAGGACCGCCCCTATCAAGCTTGCTAGGGTTCCCAGTGTAGAAACGGCGCCTGACGTACCCGGCGGTACTCTCCTCATTGTATGTATCATGATCGGTGGGTCCGCGCTGAGCACTCCTATCTCACTCCCTAAAGTATCTGAGAGTGCCCCAGCTAGGGAGGAGACGAAAGCTAGCATGGCCGGTTCCCACGAGGTGAGCGAGTGGATCAGAAGCATGAAAGTTGGAAAGAATAGGTTGGCCGCGACATTTCTCCATGTCCTAGCTCCGCCCTTTAGCTCCGCAGCGCCTAACTCTTCCTTCAGACCGTACTTGTACTTGGTGAAGGCTGAACCGACTAGGAAGAATGTAATCAGCATGAATGTCGCGGGTAATCCACCGCCTAACACGAATATGACACCAACGAGCAAGCCGGCTATGAATCCAGACAAGTCTATAGACCTATTGAAGTATCCAGCAGATCCTACTGTCAAGACCACTGCAAGACCGGCTAATGTGTTCACTAGGTCGGCGGTCATCTCCCTAATCCAGCCAAGGGATCGGGTAATCGTTTAAAAATGAAGGCAGTTACACAGCGATGGGGGCCGTGGTCTAGCTAGGTAGGATGCCAGCCTGGGGCGCTGGTGGTCCCGGGTTCAAATCCCGGCGGCCCCACCAGCCTAAGAACTTCTTCTATTAACAGGCACGCCCTCAACCAGTCGATCTGAGAGGACCTTAGTGATCCTGACATCAATCACCTTGCCCACCCTGATCCTCCTCTTCGTCTTCAGCTTGACAACTGGACCGCCCATTAACGGATAAGCGTACATCCCCTTACCGGTGGAGGGAGCAACGATCACTTTAACCACGGTCCCTATAAGCTCCTCCTTCCTCATTCGATTGAGCTCGATTGCCTTATTCGCAATGATCTTGGATCCGCGATTTGGAATCACTTCATAACCTTCAAAAGCAGTCCCTGGGAGTGGTCTGAATCTGTAAACCGTTATCTTCTCGGCACCGAACCTGTACGCCAGTTCCATGGACCTTATGGTCATTCTCACTACTCTATCATTCTGCCCTGGCAAACTATGTATGAAGTAAGCGTAGGGCCTAAGTCCAGCCTTTCTCAATTTCCTTATTGCCTCTATCGACTCATCAGGTCCGCAAGGGCGACCTATCAGGTCTGCATGTACTGGATCGCCGGTCTCCACCCCTACGTGGATCGGCGTCCCCTCGAGGTACCTGCCCAATACCTCGACGACTTCGTCGTTGATCAAGCAAGGCTTCACATTCTCCACCTCGAAGAAGAAGTGATAATCTTGAGAAAGCCCTTTGACGGCCTCTAACAGCTCTTCTATGGCTCTGACATTAGGTCCTGGTTCATAGGGATGGGTGAGGGGACCAACGACCATTTCCTCCCTGCCATACTCCAAGAAGTCCGCACCACTAAGCACGATCCTCTTAACTCCCATCTCAGCCAGGCCCCTGATCTCCTCTACAATAGAATCCCTCTCCCTAGACTTGGGTGGACCGTATAAAGCGGGAATAGAACAGTACCCGCAGCCGGGAGGAATGCCTTGAGGACATACAAGCCTCTTCCTCAAATCAAGCTCGTAACAAGCCCTACAAAGGTCACACATCTCCTTTGAAGCCCCTATCTTAGGTCTATTGAAGTTAGAACAGCTTCTCACGACCTCAACGTAGACCCTGCTGCTTTTGTAGTGGGGCACCGTCCTATAAAACTTTACAGCGAATACTGAGGGCTTGAATTTCCTAAATTCCTCCACTGATAGGTTAGAGATGCTAGTTAAAACCCCATCCCTAGTTATTAAGTTGGGCACATCCCCCAGATCCGGAGGGATCTCGCCCTCAGAGAGGCCCCTCCTCAGGAGATACTCGAGAGCTACCTCCCCCTCCCCCCACACTCCTAGGTGAAAGCCCAATCTAGAGACGACGCTGGGATCAGAGGTAATGGGCCCGCCCACGATCTTGATACCCTTGAACTTATCAGCGGCTTTCCGGACCGCCGGCTCATCCATGCTCATGGCGCTGACCAGGAGAACCTCGAACCCACTTACACCTCCCCTCAGGAAATCTTCCACCCTGAAGATCCTGTACTCCAAATCGAAGGTCTCGAGTACACCTGCTATCGCTCTGGGACCTGCCCCTATAACATCTAGGGCCGATAATCTCTTCCCTTCCCCAGCGGCTAGCGCATCCAATATTAGGAACATCCGATGGTAAAGTATGATGTCAGGTAAATCTTTTCTCTCCCCCGAGTGCGAAACCCTCCTCTCAGACTTGGTTCTGAGGGAAGAGGCGAGGGAACAGGTAGCGGAAGCGAAAGGCAGACTAGTAAAATCGGTTAGAGAGATCCCCGAGGCTCCCATAGTATCGGTAGGTGACAGAGTTACCTCCTCACTATTGGAGAATGGAAGAAGACCAGAGGTAGCGATAATAGACCTCAAAGAGAGGAGATCCGTGGTAGCTTCCGCTATCCACCTACTGAGCGGTTACCTTCTCCTATCCACGAGCAATCCTCCAGGCAGGATAACTAGGGAGTCTTGGAGGATGGTTAAACTCGCCATAGACATGGCATCAAATGGATTCAGGGTCGCCTTAGTTGTGGATGGTGAAGAAGACCTGCTGGGATTCCCTGCCACCTTAGTGGCCCCCCTCGGCTGGCTTATGCTCTATGGCCAACCGGGCATCGGGATGATTTTGGTAGAGATAGACGATCACGTAAAGATGGAGGCCAAACAACTACTCACTAGAGCATTTAGGCCTCTCTAGGAAGCTTATGCCTCCTAATGAGTACAAATGGATGGTTCTCATCATAATCCCTGTACTCTCGACCGGATAGAATAGATCTACCGGTGGCGAGCAGCTCATCTCTCGTATTCACGATCAGTACCTCACTTTTCGGCCTTATCAAGGGATCTGCCCAATTCACAAACTTCACGAAGACCGTAGTTCCCCTAGCAACCGTCTCCTCGAACCTCTCCTTGACGCATACTCTTGACCTAGGCGGGGGGAGGAAGTCAAGCATCTGCTCAGCACCCTCCAACGTAGGGACGAGCATCCCATCGCTGGGCCTGATGAACCCAATAGTGATTCCACCCCTAATCACCTCCCTCGGCATGCCTGTCCTCTTTGATCTCCTTACACGCGCTCCTTTACCGAGTTCCCCTAGAGAAGGGTGGAATTGGTAAGAGAGTACTGACGAGATCAGCTCCTCATCTGAAGGTTCCTCCGATATATCCTCCTCGTAGGGGTAAAGGGTCTGGCCAAAGGGATAGGTGTACTTCAACCCTAACGGGACCCTGCCATAGATCCTCCTCACGATGTACCTCCTAGAGGTAATATTCCTCACCCTATCTCGAGCCCTGATCACCTCAGGCCTGAAGAACGTCTCAGGACCGGAGTATTGGAGACCTGATGACTTAGAAAATGGCTCTCTGATCTCCAGCAAGCCGTTCCAGCTCTTCAGCACGTATTCAAGCGCCATATACAACTTGGAATGGAACCTAGCTCTCTCCTGTACGAGCTCCCATAGCCACTCCCCTCTTATAGCCTCTCTCACCTTCTTGATCTCAGCAATAGACACATACAGGTTATGTCTCGCGATTAGGCGGGTTCTTTCCTCTTTAGGTAGCTCTCTCACCTCTTTAGGCGTATATCTCGTACATACTGGACATGAGCACGGGAATTCCTCGATGTCCTCCAGCTGGAGGGTTCCATGGGGAGTCATATACCTCCCTTGCTCAGCGTACAACGCATATGCTGCTGAATCAAAGGAGTCCGAGCCGAGAGCCGCAAAGAAGGCAAAGGTGGAGGGGTGGCCTATTCCCCAGAAGTGGAAGGGCTTCCCAGCCTTCAAGATGGACCTCACAAGCAGGAAATGCCTAGCCTGAAGAGTGAAATCGTATCTTTCAAGTGCTATCTTGAGTGAACCGACCCCATTGTAGTCGAAGTCCAATTCCCTTATCCTTCTGGAGCTGTATTCCACTAGATCGGTATAAATTGATCCTTGGGGTGTCCCCACCCACAGGGTTCCCTTGAGGTCATCTCTGAGTTCGGACCACTCCTCGGCGCTCTTTAGAGTCCTCATGACCCCCTTCTCTGCTTCCCTCCTGCCAATTTCCGACGACATGGGTACGTCCAGTATAGATCCGATGTCGGACCCGATCTTATGTTGGAACTCGAGTATCTCCTTGTTGGATATCTCCACATCTCCGTACCTGTAAATTTGATAGGCGCCGGAGTCCGTCATCACTATCCCGCTGAATCCTAAGAGAGAGTGGATTCCGTGCTCCAGCGCCCTCTCCCTCAACCCTCTTGACTTGTATATTATGTAGGAGTTCGTTATCAGGGCCTTTATTCCCATCTCCTCCATTTCCTTTGGAGTTACTATGGGCTTGTTCGGGTTGTATACAGGGAAGAACTCCGGCAGGATAAGCGTTCCGCTCTTGGTTTTAAGCTCAGATAGTCTAGCGGAGGCATCGCTCCTTCTAACTCTAAAGATCAAACCCATGAGGAGAGCCCTAGCCCCCTCGCCACGTCAAAATAATAAAAAGGAAGGCTGATGGTTCAGGAGATACCATTTCCCTCGCTTTTCAGCAAGTTAAGTCCCTTAGGAGTTATGAAGACCCGTTCCCCCCTGAACCTTCTCCTCCTGGTAATAAGGCCCTTGTTGGCGAGGTACTTCAGGACGAACTCCCTAGCAACCCTGTCAGGAATCAGTTCAGATGCAACGATACCGTCATTTCCAGCTTTCTCCAGTTTTCGTAGGATTCTTAAATGCGCATCCATTAGAACCCTCAATTTATTCACCTTTCGCCGTCATCCGGCATCAGCCGGAGGGATGACGACGTGGGAGGGCCTGAGCACCCCCCAACTAACACTTAGGTAACATTTCTGTCTATAAAACTTTACCTACTGTCTTGCCGTTCCACCTCTCTATACGTCGATCAACTAAATAAGGTCTCCACGTGAAAACGCTGAAATAGGGTCGGGGTTAGAAGGCCAGGTGCCATTATGGAGTGGGATGTCATAATAGTAGGCGGTGGACCCGCTGGCCTATCCGCGGCGAGGTTCTCCTCGGAACTAGGACTTAAGACTCTACTCTTTGAGGCGTATTCTGATATCAAAGCTTGGAAACCCTGCGGTGAGGGAGTGAGCAAGGAGACGTTTGAAACCGCCGGAATAGAGCCCAAACCCGGCATAGTTGCTAATGAGCTCAGCATGAGAGTATATGCTCCCTCAGGAAAGTATGTCGAGATACCTCTTCACGGTTTCGCGATCAACAAGGACTTATTCCTTCAAGAGATGGGTAAGGAAGCGCTGAAAGCCGGCGCTGAGTTCAGGATAGGGGAGAGAGTGGAGGGCGTCGTCAAGGAAGGCGGCAAGGTCGTGGGCGTCAAAACCTTCAGGGGGGAGATTGTCAGGGGGAAAGTGGTAATAGGTGCAGATGGCTACAACTCTGTGGTCGCCAAGACAGCAGGTCTGGATAACACTACCGAACTGATTCCCGTCTACCAGTACAAGATGGTCGGGGTGGAGTTGGACTCCCATACAACTGGTCATATCTACGTAGGCTCTATGGCTCCAGGGGGATATGCATGGATATTCCCGAAGGACGAAGAGATAGCCAACGTGGGTATTGGAGTGAGGCCGGGAGCTCCTAAGCCCTATTTGGATAAATTCATAAAGGAAAGACCCGAACTCTTCAAAAACGCCAAGATAATGGGAGTAGGAGGAGCCGCAGTTCCTATCGGGGGAATGGCTAAGGAGTACATTGCGGACAACCTCATACTCTTAGGGGATGCAGCGGGCATGGTAATCCCCTTCACGGGCGCAGGCATCCATTCCTCCATAGCAGCAGGTAAAGTGGCCAGCAAAGTCATAAAGGATGCCATAGAGAGAGGAGATACCTCAGCTAAATCTCTCAAAGCCTTCGAGAAAGAGTACGAGCACTGGATAAAGAGGATAAACGATAGCCTGAAGGCCATGAGGGTCTTCGAGAAATTAAGTGACGATGACCTCAATCAGTTGGCGGATGTGCTAGATTACGAAGATGTGATAAACTTGGCGAACGGGATGAATCTAAGCAAAGTGGCCATGAAACTGATGAAGCACCCGATCTTAGCCACCAAGGTGGCTAAGGCCCTCCTATAGGGGGTGTCCTCTTGCCTATAAAGGAGGGCGACACTGCCCTCCTAGTTGTTTACAGCAAGAAAGGAAGACCTAAGAAGTTCTTAGTGAGAGTTAAGGGAGGAAAGAGAGTTCACACCCATAAAGGGTACATAGATCTCTCTATCCTGATCGGAAAGGATTGGGGTTCGGTAATTCAAACAAATAAGGGCATTCCAGTCGAGGTACACAGGCCAACACTATCTGATATCATCGAGAAGTTGGGCAGGGCCACCCAGATAATATACCCCAAGGACTCAGGCTTCATCCTGCTGAAATCAGGAATCAAGCCAGGAGATAAGGTGGTCGAAATAGGAACCGGATCTGGAGCCCTCACTATAGTGCTTGCCACATTTCTAGGTCCTGAAGGGAGGGTATACAGCTACGACGTGAGGGAATCTTCGCTCAAAATGGCGGAGAAAAACCTGAAAGTCCTACAACTGACTAATGTCGTCCTGAAACTGAAGGACGCGAAGCAGGGAATAGATGAAGAGTATGTGGATGCGGTATTCATCGATGTACCGGATCCATGGGAGCTACTACCTATGATCCATGAGAGATTGAGGCCAAACGGCATCTTCGTAGCCTTCGTTCCCTCATGCGAACAGATAAGTAAGACCGTAGTAAAGGCTAGGGAGGTAGGGTTCAGTATGATAGAAGTTCATGAGATACTGGACAGGGAATACGAGAGCGACGAGAGGAGGACGCGTCCTCATCCTAGGATGATAGCACACACGGGCTTCATAATATTCGGCAGGAAGATTAATCCGGCCTCCTCAGTCTGAATACTATCTCATACTCCCCGGGTTCTAGCTCCGCAACTGCTACTTCATCGGTTATTGTCCGAGAGAGATCGATCTCCCATTCCCCCTCCGAGACTTTCCTCAGAAAAGCTTCCTCTATCAGGGACAGCATCTTACCCTCGGAGGCCTCATGCTCGACCTCTTCGAGTTTCTCGCTGATCCTATATACGACGAACTCCAGATCTTTAGAACCGCAAGATGGACATGTCTCCGGGAGAGTATCGTCCGAACCCTCCAGATCCCTCTGAAATCCACAGGATCTGCAGACTAGCATTACCTTCAGCAAGGCCCTACACCCGTTATAAGGGTGGAACCCCTCCTCCTAGATAGCTTTACTCCTCCTGGATGAATTATATAGGGACCTCCTTCTGAGAGCTTCTCGATCTCCATCCCGGATGATTCGCCCTCATGTTTCGAGAGTAAGGATTCTAAGGCGGAAATCACCGCCTTAGGGTCTATGGCTTTTACTATGACTACTCCTCCTTCCACTAGGAGAGCTACCACATCGCTCACGCTATCTTCGGAGAGTTCCTCCAAGAACAGGATACTCATCCACTAGCTACCTCCGCTATGGCCTCATAGAGGCTCTCTATATTATCTCCCCTCAGAGCGGAGATCTTTACTACTAAGTCATCAGAGAAGGCTTTTTCCACTCTATTGGGCCTAGCATATGGGAGGTCGATCTTGTTAGCCACCACTATGTAGGGTATCCCTCTGGCCTTTAGATTCCCGGCTATCACCCAATTAACTTGAGACGTAGGATCCTTGGTGGAGTCTAACACTATTAAGGCCAGATCAACCCTTTCCATTGACTTTATAGCCTCAACTACTCCCTTAGCTGCCTCAGCGGCCCTCTCTAGGGCTTCCTCCTTCTTGAACCCATACCTCAGGAAGCTCCTGTATGTGACCCTCATAGCTATCCCGGGCGTATCAACGACATCCATAACTAAGGAAGATCCGTTCTTCAACCTTAGGGAGACGTTTTCCATCACACTGACTGTCCTAGTCTCGTGAGGCACTCTACTCACAGTTCCTAGTTTCTCTCCGACGAAGTCCATGCAGATCTTATTGGCTAAAGTGGTCTTCCCAGAGTTAACGGGGCCGTAAATGCCTAGTATTATTCTCTTTCTTCTTCGAAAGAGTCTTGAAAATATCCGGGAGAGGAACCCACCACCCTGCTTTGGCTCCACGAGTCTAGCCAGCATTTTCCCATATAAGCTCCCTTGACTGCCGTTATAAAGAGCCTAACCGGGATGTAATGCGCCATAAATATTAACTTCTAGCCCAGCCGAACTACCTCCCCTAGCTTAGGTATGTAAGTCCTAATTCCCCTCTTCTCTAGCTTTCTCCTCAACTGCCTCATTTTATCAGGCTCTCCGTGAACCAATATGACTTCTCTCAATCCGTTTTCACCTAACTTCGACACGAAGTTTATCAAATTGGGCTGATCGGCATGGGCCGAGAAATCTGCGAACTTCACCTCGGCCTCTATGTGTATAGAACTACCATCAGGCATGGGTATGTCCCTCTCACCATCCATCAATAACCTCCCTCTAGTTCCCCTGACCTGATATCCAGTTAGATAAATCAAGTTACCTTTTTTTGTCCCGAAGTGCTTCAGATATGTGAGGACAGGACCTCCTTGGAGCATCCCCGATGTAGTCACCACGATAAAGGGCTCGCTGAGGTCCAAGATTTCTTCCCTACTCCAGACCTCCTCTATCGCTCTATGATCGAAGAGGCCCTTCTTGCTCTCCCTAACCCTTCTCTGCAGCTCTGGCCTCAACCAAGACCAGTAAATAGTGTAGAACTTGGATACTTCCCTAATCATTCCGTCAACGAATATCGGGACCTCGGGAAGGAAACCCGACTCCATGTAGTGGATGAGCGTCAGGAGGACCTCTTGAGCCCTACCCAATGCAAAGGCTGGGACGATCGTCACACCCCCAGACTGGATCACGGATTTTATATCCTCGACGAACTTCCTTTCCACCTTCTTTCTCGATGGATGGACATCTTGATCCCCACCGTAAGTGCTCTCTATAATGAGATAATTCACCTCTGGAAGGTTCACATCAGCGCCCCTTAATGTTCGAGTATTTGAGGTGTTTAGGTCTCCCGTGTACAGGAGAGAAATCCCGTCGGGCGATCTCAAGTATATCATCGCCGACCCAAGGACGTGTCCTGCATTAAAGGGAATTATCTCCCAACCGTCCACTTGAGTGGACATGCCAAACCTAATGGACCTCTCCCTCTTCTTCAACAACCCTATATCTTGATTACTGAAGGGTTTTGGTTCATCCTCAGGGAAGAGATTCAGGAAGTCTCTCAAGAGGATCTCCGATATATCCACGGTGGGAGGAGTGGCGAGGAAGTCGCATTCCCATTTAGATATCACAGCGGGAGCGTATCCAGAGTGATCTAGATGAGCGTGAGTTAATACGAGAGAACTGACGTTTTGATGCGGATCTAGGGGAAATTTATCTCTCCCTTTACCTCCGAAATCTACACCCGAGTCGAGTAAGATCGAACCATCTCTCCTGATCACCTCTAAGCTGGATCTCCCTACCCTTTCAGCGGCCCCTAAAAACCTCAGTTCAATACCACCCGTTCTTACGCACCCCCTCAATGAATTTCTTCGCTCTATCAAACTCTAAACGAGCTATTTCATAACCAGCCCCGATGTATGTGCTCGGATCTCTCAGGGTCTCTACCTCCTCAGGGTTGAGAAGTCTAGCTGCGATCGGATCCTCTAAAATAATCTTGAAGAGAGACTCTCCCCGTTCATAGGACGCCATTGCTGCTCTTCTCACTAACTCATGTGATTCCTGCCTACCCAACCCCTTTTTCACTAGAGCCACCATCAACCTCTCGCTCAGAGCCAGATCAGAATACTTCTCTAGGTTCTCCCTTATCCGATGTTCATCGATCTTAAGGTTCCTTACCACATCCGTCAGGGAGGTGATCTGCTCTTCTAGCAGTAGGAAAGCTTCGGGTAGGAAGCACCTCTCCGCAGAACTGTTCGTTAGATCTCTCTCATGTTCAAGGACTACATTCTCTAGAGCTGCCATTGCTAGAGATCTCACCACTTTCGCTAACCCGCACACCTTCTCACTCTTTATGGGATTCCTCTTATGAGGCATTGTGCTAGACCCTACCTGAGTAGCGGATTCAAAGTGTTCTCGTACCTCTCCTATCTCCGTCCTATGGAGATTCCTTATCTCGTTGGCTATCGTATCCAAGGAAGAGGACATAACAGATATAGAGGAAATTAGGCGGGCTAACCTGTCTCTAGGAACTACCTGAGTACTTATCTCCGCAACTTTAAGGCCAAGCCTTTCCATTACATCCCTCTGTAGGTCGATCGGATCTCTAACACCTAACTCAACCAGCGCAGCCATCGTCCCGACAGCACCGGCCATCTTGCCAACCGCAGCATCATCCAAGGCTTTGATCAAGTTCTCCACGCCTTTCCTCACGAAATAAGACCACAATGCGAACTTCATAGAGAGGGGAATTGGGTCAGCTATGACGCCATGAGTCCTCCCTGGAGCTACAATCTTCCTTTCATGCACTTCCTCTCCCCTCCTTACAATCTCTTCTAGTAGCTGCACGGACTTCTTCACGAGCAAGGATCCAGCGTCTCTGATCTGTAGGGCCATCACCGTGTCGAGTACATCGTTGGAGGTTATCCCAAGATGTACATATCTCCCGCTTTCTCCCGCCTTTCTCGCTAACACCCTGACTAGGGCCATCGTCTCATGTCTAGTGATCCTCTCCTCCTCTCTCACCTCATCCCAACTTATGGACTCAGCCGCCTTCCTTACATCCTCGACCGCATCTTTGGGCACCACCCCCCTATCTGCGAGCGCCTCAAGTAGGGCCACCTCCACACGGGCCATGAGTTTCACTCTGTTTTCAGGCTCGAAAATGTCCCTCATCTCGCGTGAGCCATATCTATAATCAATCGGATGAACCGGCATGGACCATTGACCTCGCTTGATCTATTATTTCCTCGGATAGGCGCCTTCCTATCCCCGGTAATCTCTCAAGCTCCCTTGGAGTCGCCTCAGCTATATCCTTAACGGTCTTGTATCCAGCCTCAAAAAGGACCTTGGCCCTCATTCTACCTACGCCCCTTATTGAGACGAGTTGGAGCATCTCCTCCGGTGTACCGTGTTTCAACCTCATTGATAAGATATTCAACCAGTCAGCTAACTTTCTCTTCCTTAGTAGCCTGGTTATCTCAGAGAAAGCATAACACAGCCAAGCACCCGTCTCGGCCAGTCCCCTCAGATCGCCCGGTTCTATCCCTACCTTTTCCTCAATATCTCCCTCAGTTAAACCTTCAATCCAAAGTTTCAAGGAGAGGGCAGCTTTGGTAATTTGAAGGAGTTCGTTCATCGAGGATACAGGGATTTCCTCTATGGGGAGGAGGAGATCCAATTCCTCCAATACCCCCTCCAGTACAGATCTACTACCGCGTTGTAGGGAAACCCTCGGCATATCGGGTACCATTGAGATGAGATGGAGAACGGGCAGCTCTATGGAATCACCCGAATTGAACCTCCGGTCGAGCTCATCCAATGATTGGATCATGAGGTAGGCTGACGATGGGTCTACATAGAGCTCAGAGACTCTCTTACCGACGGGAGTGGCTTCATAGCCATCGTACTCACTCACTAAGAACCCTTCTCTTTCCAGGGATGATAGAACGTACGGTAAAGATCTTTCGAGGAGCCTACTTCCGCCTTGAATGTAAAGAAGCGTTTTCTTGAAAATTTCATCTAGGTCCGACCTGCTCATATACCCCCAAGAGGCTATAAGCGCTAGGACGTGATTTCTGAGCTGGGATATATCGTAAAGCGATGAGGCTATTGGCTCGGGTTCGGAGGAGAGGTACCTCTTGAACACCCTCTCGGCATCTCTCTCACTTCCTACGACCACGAAGGCCTCACCGTAGGGATCGTACTTAGGTCGACCTGCTCTTCCAACCATCTGCCAGAACTCCATTATTGAGATAGGGGCCATTCTACCCAGTTTCCTATCAAACCTCATGTACGAGCTTATGATCACAGTCCTGGCCGGCAGATTCACTCCCGCCGCCAAAGTTGGAGTTGCAGTTATCACACTAATTTCTCCGGATCGAAATGCGCGCTCTACAGCCTTCCTTAACTCGAATGGTAATCCTGCATGGTGAAAGGCGACACCTCTCTTCATTGTAAGGGAAAGTCTTTCCACGAGTTTAGAGGAACTATATCCACCCAAACCTCCGTCGACCAACTCCTCTAACTCCACCCCATCCAAATTCAACTTCGATGACAGCTTCTCAGCCCAAGAAACCGCATCTATTCTCCTGTTATAGAATACTATGACTTGACCGCCGCTTTCCAAACTCCTAAGGACCAGAGGTAGGACTCCCTCCCCAGGCAGCGGTTCTATCTCTCCATCCTGAAATATTAGGTGTCCAGCGTGATACATGGCTACTCTTAAGGGAACGGGCCTCCAGTTCACTCTCAGAGGAACAGCGTCCAGCCAAGATGCGACCTCCTCCAAGTTGGTGATGGTCGCGCTAAGAGCTATCCTCCTCGCGTCGTCGTTATCGTGCATGAACTTGGAGACAGCCATCTCGAGGGTGGGCCCCCTATAGGGGTCGCCTACGTAGTGGACTTCATCCAACACTAAGAGAGTCAACTGCCCTAGCCAAGCAGCTTCATGCCTCTGGACAGAATCGAACTTCTCGTACGTCATCACTATTATATCGTAACCAGATAGGGGCTCCTCAGACGAATCGTAGTCTCCTATGGAAATTCTCACCCTACGGTCGCTAAATACTTGGGAGAACTCCTCATATTTCTCGTATGCTAAAGAACGCAGGGGTACTAAGTAGAGGACCTTCCCCCCCTTTTCTAACTCTGCATTTATAACCATTTCAGCCGATAACGTTTTTCCAGCTGCCGTGGGAGCGGCTAAAACGAAGTTCCCCTCCTCGAGTAGGTTCATGTCTAAGATCACTTGCTGTGTCGGGTAAAGCTCTGATATACCTAGACGATTGAGGAGATCCTCTAGCCTCATTATTTCATCCTTCTAACAGGCCAATTTTGTCCAATTTGGGGAATATTATAAGGCCGTCCTCATTGAGTCTCTTCAAGATATCCTCTATTACATACTCCTTCCCCTTCAAGTTGAGCTTCTCAGCGGCCAATCTTACAACCACATCCCTATCCACAGTACCATCCTCGGACTCCGCCACCAGCTGCTTGATCAATGAGTAAACTATCTCTCTCCTCTTGACCATCGTGTAAGAGACCCCGGTCATGAGACCTGTTATATCCCTTATTCCAGATACAACATCGTGAGCAGCTCCTTCTAGCATTATGTTCACTAACTTGATCGCCATCTCAGCGTCCTCGGCTGTAACCTCTTTCCTCAGGTGCATTCTAGCTCTAGCCTCACTGAGCCTTATGAGGGCCTCCAGCTGTCTCGGGGTTATTGCAATGGTCTCGAAGAGGATATCCCCACCTTCTTCATCTCTAGCTATCCCCTTCTTCCTCATCTCCACGTAAAATTCCTTGATCTTCCTAGCAGCCTCATCAGTCAGTGTGGGATCTATGTTCTGCTTCGCATAAGCTATGTACTTCTTCAACAGGGTAGGATCTATTGGGGGTTTGGCCTCGGGGTTTCTCCCCATCCTAGTGATGAGGATGTGCTCAGCTACCATGCTGTCGGCATCAGGACTCGGCCTGTCCTTCATTATGAACACTAGATCGAATCTGGAGAGGATAGTCGGGGGAAGGTTGATGTTCTCAGTTATGGAAACGTAATCGTCGTACCTACCCTTCTTCGGGTTCGCAGCAGCAATTATCGTGGTTCGCGCATTGAGTGTGGCCACTATCCCAGCCTTCGCTATAGAAATTGTCTGTTGCTCCATGGCCTCGTGTATAGATCTCCTGTCATCCTCATTCATCTTATCGAACTCGTCTATACACGCAACCCCTCTATCGGCCAGCACTAGAGCTCCCGCCTCGAGGGTCCATCCACCGGTTGCAGAGTCTCTCACAACTGCAGCGGTTAGGCCTGCCGCAGTCGATCCCTTTCCAGTCGTATAGAGTCCACGAGGCGCCAACTGTGCAGCATACTTGAGGAGCTGGCTTTTAGCGACTCCAGGATCTCCCACCATGAGGATGTTTATCTCCCCCCTTACCTTCGATCCATCTGCGAGGATCTTAGTGCTGCCCCCGAACAAGGCGTATGCGATTGCTCTCTTAACCTCTATCCAGCCGAATACGGAGGGAGCAATGGACTTAACGATCAGATCCTCCAAATCCTCCCTCCCAGCTAACCTCCATATCTCCTCTTCATCCTCTGGTGTTATCTCGAGCTTCTCGTAGATCCTATTCGGGACTTCAACGTGAACTATCTCCAAATAGCGCTTATAGATAGGACCCTGTCCCCTCCCCTCATCCCTTCTAGCCGGCTTAATTCTTATTATCCCCGTGATCTTGACCCTATCTCCCGGCTTAACCTCATCCACTATGTCATCTAAGAGAACTCCATCTATGTGCTCCGGCATCATACCTGGGGGGAGGTCTTCAGGTCTTTCTTGGATCCTTATAGTCCTCCATCTCACGAACTCGCTGAGCTCATGATCGAACCTCATCGGAGCCCCGCAGTCAGGGCATTTATCTGGAGGCCTGAATCTGCCGCCGATCACCTCGATTTCCTCTACTCTGCCGCACACGGGGTTAGTGCATACGTATACAGCTCTCTCCAGTTTATCGTAGATATCCGATACCCTAGTGATTATCCCCTCTATTTCAATCAGTCTCCCTATGGAGAACTTGGTCACATCCCTAAGGGATGCCTTTGTGGGAACATTGTAGAACCTGAGGTGGAAATCTCCCTCGCTGTAGATCCGGAACTTCTCCTCTCTAACTAGATCGCCTAAAAGCTCACTTACAAGCTCTTTCAAGGCTCTAGAGGCGGCCTCTAAATGAAAGCCGGGATGAACTATGATATCCTCAGCTATTTCCCTGAATTCTGGGTTGAAATTGTAGAGATGAGTCCAATCTACCTCCAAAGATCTTCTCTGCTCCTCTATCATCTGAGCTAGTGCATTGCTGTAGATGGGTTCTCCATCCTCATCTAGATAGAACCGTATGAACTCCTTGTATTTCTCGGCGAGCTCATCAGGAGATAGTAGAGGGGCCCTCTCCACCATTATTCATCATCCCTTATTCCTAGGAAGGCGCTCATCCACCCATCTACAACCGCCCTCAGGGCATTATAAAGGATAAGTTCCTCAGGCAGGAGATTTTTGGGGGTTCTTTTACTCGTTAGGGCTATGGAGGTCCTTAAATGGTTCAAAATCTTCGAAATCCTCCTGTTGACCAAGGAGATGGCATCCCTGCGTATCAGAGAATCCTCAGGAGACCCCTCTAAAATCTCTCTAATCAGGAGATAGGTATTAGAGGGAAGTTCTAGAGGCATTAGAGACACTTTCTCCTTGTAAAGCTTCTCACTGATGATCTTCCAATCCACTCCCTTAGCCTCTGCGAGCCCCTCCTCTACTAGGATATCGGCCAGCCATTTAGGTACTTCTGCCTCTACATCCTTGAATAGCCTGATTCCAAGCTTCTCTAAGCTTATATCCTTTTTAGGCGTGATTTTTACTTGCTGTATTTCACCTAGGGTTCGAGCCATTCTTTTGGATATCACCGGGAGGCACCCCATCATCCGGAAAGTATGTTAAATAAGCTCGACTTCAAATTCATGCGATGCTGGTAAAGGGCTCCCCGGCGACCAGTGTAACGCTGATATACAATGACGGCAAAAGGAAGACGCTAAAGTTGGCTAGGAGGCTTGAGGAACTTCTTAAGAAGTCTGATATAAGGATCGTGGACTTGGAAGATGGTCCCGACGTGGTAGTGGTTATTGGTGGTGATGGGACACTCCTCAGGGCTTTCCATCAAACATTGGGCGGGATACCTATATTAGGAGTGAAAGACGGTACGTACGGCACTTTACTGGAAGTAGATCCGGACGAGATAGAGTATATACCAGATATACTCTCCAGAGGAATGTACTGGCTAGAAGAGGCACTAACCATTGAAACTAGGGGCGATATCAGACTAGTAGCATTGAATGAGTTCCTTATAAGGAGTGGAAAGTTAGGTAAGTCGTCTAGACTGGGAATAGCCGTTGATGGGATCCCAACTGGTGAATGTATATGCGATGGAGTTATAATATCTACTCCAACGGGCTCCTTAGCTTACTCTCTGGCAGCAGGTGGTCCTCTCATCGATCCTAGATCTAAAGACATGGTTGTCTCCTATGTAGCCCCGTGGCCACCCAGCCTCACCTTGGCGGTTAAGGCCTTCGTACTTCCTTTAGACTCTGAGGTAGAGATATGGTCCCCAGATCCTCAGGCTTACGTTGTAGCGGATGGTCTCACCCCTCTTAAGATGAGACCACCAATCAGGGTATCGGGCTCGGATATCAGGGGCATTTTCGTCCGGCTATCCCCCAATCCAGCCGACTTCTACAAGAGGGTGGTAAAAAGGATGGTTCCAAGAAGGTTAACAGGCATAATGGACTATTTAGAGACAGGTACACTTCCGCAAAACCTTTAAATTCCCAGAGAACGGAGAACATGAACGCAGGGCGGGGGTGGCCGAGCCAGGTCCAAGGCGACGGACTCAAGATCCGTTGGGCGTCAGGCCCGCGTGGGTTCGAATCCCACCCCCCGCATCCGACCTCAGAGTTCTCCATACTCTTTAAACATCTCCATGAGGATGGGATTGAGCTCTACTATCTTAGTCTTACCTACAGATGTCCTTCTCACTATACCTGCTGAGTCTAATCGCTTCAGGATCCTAGATACCTTGCTCTTAGAGAAACCAGTGAGTTCAGGCAAGTCCTTCTGCTCGATTTTACCCTCATTTTCGAGTAATATATCCAGTATACTGCGCTCATCCCTGTCAAGCCTCTCGACGAGATCCCTATATTGTTCCACCACTTCGTCATCTAAAACTATCTCCTCCGGGGTGGACCCGGACCACCCCTCTACTCTAGGCCTCCTCGATGCTCTCCTGTAGAGCATGAAAGCTACTCCACCAGTTATGATGTTCGATCCTAGGATAGCCACGAGCAACTCTGTGAGAGGTAATCCACTCTCAATGCTGTTGGATGGGGTCGTATTGGTGATAGTTACCGTCTCTTCACTCTTAGGAGGCGGCATCTCTCCCACTACTCTAAACACTATGCTGAAGTCCCAAGCATTTCCTCTAGGCGGTGGAAATGGTTTCCACAGCGCAGTCAACCTCTCCGAGAGGGGATCCATCTCCACTGCACCGAAGGTCCCTATCTTAGTTATGGCCGCTCCATAAGGGAGTAGTATCCTCATTGTAGACCTGTTATACTCGACAGTGGCGTTAGGCATGTAAAAACGGTACACAAGCCTGTATGTATTATCCTTAAGCCTCACTAATATGGTATTGGGCTTGAACATGAAGGAGAATGTGATATTCCTCACGTCACCGGGGCCCATCTCCCTCCCAAACTTAACCAATATCACATCAGCGTAGGACTCGGTCTTGATCTTGTTCACGGAAATGTCTCCGGATAACGGTCTCAGGTTATCTATCCCCTTATACGGGTTCTCCATGACTATTCCGACGGGAAGTATCGGGAACATCAGGGAACCGATGCTACCATTAAATTCCTCACTCACAACGATCTCAGCAGTGATGGTCACTTTAACAGAGGTATTCTCATAGAGCTCCGTGCTCACGCTCATCCTATTTATGGTCACACCAGCGACAGGTCCCGCGGCGGAGTGGAAACTCATCTGGGCCATTAGGAGTAAAAGTATTCCTGCTAGTATCGTTGCGTTTTGTTTCATAGGCCCTTCACCCTTTTATGGCCACCCAAGGGGGAACCTAGGAAAACATTATTAAACTATCACGGCTCTAGTCGATGGGAGACCTGACTTGAAGGCAAATCTCCTCCTTTTTCAGCATGTGTTGGAGTGGGTTAGGGAATTGAACTCAAGAGCATCCTTTTCTGATGTAGAGGTTGTGGTAGAGGGCCCTAAAGATGAAGCTGCTTTGGAAAATATAGGGATCCATGCCACCTTCACTTACGCCTCTAGGTTGCTCAAGGACATTAAGGAGTTCGGGGAGGGAAGAGTTACCGATAAAACTTTCATTATATTAACCGATTTCGACAAAGAAGGAAAAAGTATACACGATAAATTGAAAAGATTAATCACAGAACTTGGCGGTAAGGTTGATGAGACGCCCAGAGATCACTATAAGTCTATAGGACTACCCCCGATGATAGAAGAGCTAAGCGGATTCCTGAAGAGGAGGGTCGTGGATTGGAGTGTACTGACGACAGACTGGCAATTAAAATAACTCTAAGAGCTGAGGTCTATCCGACGGAAGACACTAGGAGGGTTCTCCAAGCTATGAACACCATAATCCCATTTAATGAGGAGGTGGATGACGTTGATATAGAGGAGGAGGAAGGTAGGAAGGTAATAAAGGTAAGGAAGGAGGGATATGAAGCACTGATGAAATTAAGGACATCTTTCAGAAATAATAGGATACTAGATACAGCAAGAAGTCTGCTCATGACAAAGAGAGGAAACCTAAGAGCATTGAGATTCCACAAACAAGCGGCGTACGTGGGAAAGGTTCGATTATGCGATGAGGACGAGATGTCCCCTTTGGGGGTGATATCCCTCATTATAGACTACGAAGGAGATGCCCGAACATTGGCGGATTGGCTCGCTCCTAGGACAGAAAGGGGGAGACCGGTTGGAGAAGCCACCACTCACGAATTGTTATACGGCAGGCGTCAAAGTTCAGAGATCAATGACTAGGAAATCCCTAGCAGCTATAACCTCCCCCTTGTATGCCTTAGAAGCTTCCTCTTCGAACCTTGCTAGGTCCTCCCCCCTATATCTGGCACTGAAATGAGTTAAAATCAACCTCTTAACACCAGCAGCCTCCGCTACCTCACCAGCCTCCAACGCGGTGCTATGTCCTGTTGCTATTGCCCTGTCCTTCAATTCGTCTAGGTAAGTAGCCTCATGTATTAAGGCATCGGCCCCTTTCGCCGCTGATATAACCGATTCAGCGGGCCTCGTATCGGAAGAATACACGAGAACGGCACCTTTACGAGGTGGGCCCATGACATCTTGCGGTTTCACAATCCTCCCATTGGGCAGCTTGACCGAGAACCCCCTCTGGAGGACGCTTCTCAGTACCAAAGGAACACCAAGCTCATCTGCTTTTACAGGATCAAATCTCCCGGGTCTATCCTTCTCCTTTATCTTGACACCGTAGGTTTCGAATCCGGCATGATCTACCGGAAAGAACTGTACGATGAACCTGCCTAGTTCCATGGGCTTAGAGGCGTCTATCTCCTTGAAAAGGACCTTAAACTGTGGTTTAGAGCCTGTTTTATCCTCAATCTCAGCAAGTATAGGGCGCAGGTCTCTCGGTCCTACCACCAACAGCTCGGACCCCTTCCTCAGTATACTTAAGGTCTGAATCATCGGCATGAGTCCGAAGAAGTGATCTCCATGTAGGTGGGTAATGATAACCTTGTCTATCTTCATTAAACTCTCCTTAGCCCGAATTAGCTGCCTCTGTGTGCCTTCGCCGCAATCCAACAAGAGTGTGTCACCCATCGTCTTTACAAGGATTGCAGGTAGTCCTCTGTCATCCGTCGGTACTGCTGAACTCGTTCCGAGGAACCTCACCCTCACCGTCCCAGCCTCACCACCCATATTCTTCTAGTGAGCGATCTATGCTCCCTGATGTCGAAATACTCGATTACTTCGAACCCACTCTCACGGAAGTTTTCCTCCTTTAAATGGTCCACGGGAACAGAGATAGTCATCCAACCTCCCTCCCTTAGATAATCTGGGGCCCTCATCACGAAACCCCTCACTAGGTCTTCGGGTGACCTACCCACAGCAGAACTCATCCTTCCGTATGGTGGATCTGTAACAATGCGATCTACCTTCTCACTCAACTGCAGACTTAACGCATCGCCCACTAATAGCTTGAAACCTTCCAAGAAGCCGTATGCTATTAGATTATTCTTGGCCTCTATAACCATATTCTCGCTTATATCGGCACCTATCAGCCTCGCGCCCACCGATAAAATCTCAAGAGCTATTCCTCCCACGCCTAGGAAAGGATCTAACACTAGATCTCCCTCACGGGTCCTCGCTAAGTTCACCATCGCCCGAGCTAGAGTGGGTCTCATTGAAGCTGGATGGACAAAAGGTCTTGCGGCAACTTCCTTTATCTTGAAGGAAGTTCTGTCAACTTCAGCCTCCTTAATATAGATCACTAGCATCCCAGAGGTCATCACTACCACTACTTCAGAGCTAGGATTCGTGAGATCCACCCTAGAACGAGTATTTCCCCTGAGTATCCATCCACCGACCTCTCGCTCCACTTCTGCCCTCTTCAATTCTCTGCAACACCCCCTAACTCTAATAGCAGTGGCTCTGAATCTTCCATCGATTTTCGGCGGACTAATCTCCTTCAATCCTAACGGGAAATCTACTGAGTTAAGAGCTGTTATGAACCTTCCTAAGGACCTAGTGTAAGCGAGTCTCGCAGCTATCTTCCTTATAAGCGGATCAGGAAGATCATGCACTTCCAATACCAGCAGCGAGTCTAAGTCCAAGTAGGTCCGGAATTTCACGTCGAACAACTCTAGTACGGCTTTAACCTCAGCTTTAGGAAGTGATGGATGCTCACCCGACAGATGAAATGCTATCCTCAACGTACTTCCTCCCTAACTTTGACTTAATGGTCTCCAACAGCGTTCCTATTCCTAGACCCTCCTCCGCAGATATTTCTAAGAACTCAACCCCTTCTTTGAGTAGATGGGCCCTAATCTTGGAGAACTTATCTGGATATTCCCCTTCCAGATCTTTCTTATTAATCAAGACTATTATCTCCTCAGAAAAGTTAGCTACAATGTCTCTAAGTAAAGATATCTGCTCCTCCAGCGTGTAACCGCATGTTTCGGTAGGATCCATCAAGTATAAGACCAGACCGCTCACATGCCTTAAAGCCACCACAGCCTGCATCTCGATCTTATTCCTCTTAGATAGAGGCCTGTCCAGCAGGCCAGGGGTGTCGATGAACTGAACCTTCCCAACGCCCTCCAAGCTTTGATGTCCTATGATGATTCCCTTGGTCGTGAAGGGATAGGGGGCTATTTCTGGTTCTTTAGTGGTTATTCTAGAGAGTAGCGTACTCTTGCCCGTATTTGGCATACCAGCGATAACAACCGAGGGGAGAGAGGGATCCAGATCTGGCAGGCTTCTGAGCCTCGGTACTACCTCCCTTAGGAAGTCCACTTCCGGCCTGATCCTCTTGAGAATAGAGGAGATCCTACCAGTTGCCTCCCTTCTGAGGGCTGCCATTCGCTCAGGATTATCTGTCCATTTGATCTTGGAGATGTAAACCTTTGAAATTCTCGAGATCGTCTTAGAAGCCCACTTAATGGCACCGAGAGAGTGCTTCACACGATTTGCATCAGCTAGAACATCCAGTAATTCCCTGTAGAAAGGATCCAATCTCTCAACGCTGGGGAAGGACTTCACAACTTTATCCAGCCTACTGACCACCGTATCAGTAATTGTTTGAATTCTTGACACTTCCTTGGACCTGTAGAGCGCTACTTTGTCCCCTCTCCTCGGTATCGGCCTAGGTTTCTTGAAGGCTCTCCTGAAAGAGATATCCAGCAGTTCATCCACACTTAGGGGGACTGCAGCCCTTTTGAAGGGGTTAGGCAATTTCTATCAACTCAAGAAGAATAGGAGGACATTGTATATCAGCATTAGTGCGATGGGCGCTGACACGGCCCAAGCTAACTTGCGGGCCATCTCATCATCGCCCAAATACATAGTAAGTATCTCCTGAAGGACTAGGCCTCCATCTAAGGGCAGCATGGGTAGGGCATTGAGGCCGGCCAGTCCTAAATTGAACATGATCAGAAACCCGAACAGCTCTATCAATTGAACAGCTAAGCCAGTCGGAATGGGAAGCACGGGATCGAAGTACGGAACCCTCGATAGCATCACCCCTAGGAAAGGCGAATTTGGATCATCTGGTCTCGATCCCAGTTTCACCCTGTAGGTACCTCTATCCGTGACGATGTCCACTTCCTGACCTGGTTTCAAGTTCTTTAACGCCCTTACTAAGGTATCGAAGTCCCTCACTCTGTATCCGTCTATCTGTCTTATTACCACGCCGCTGGGGAGCACCCCGTAGGATGGGCCCCCCTCTATTACCTCCTGAACATAGACTCCGGAGGGATGAGACGTGTCAGGAATTATTGAGAAGCCCGGAAACAAGATCATGGCTAAAAGGAGGACTGCGAAGAACGTAGCGAAGTTCATGAAGATTCCAGCTGAGTAGACACCCATCCTCTTTAATGGCTCCAATTTCTTGATTATTTCCTCATCCGGCTCAACAAAGGCGCCTAACAATACAAATAAGATGAAGAAGGCTATCTTCTTGATGGGAACACCAAAATACCAGCTAGCAGCAGCGTGTCCAAATTCATGAACGGCTAGTATCACGAATATGGATATGAGGAGGGAGGCTGATATCTCGAAGGTGACTCCAGGTATCACTGGGGCTATCTGGGCGACTTTAGGGCCGAATACTGTATCTAGAGTTATCTTGATGAGGAAGATGAGGAATAAAACGGAGGAAATGAGGAGAGAACCGATCCCAATCTTGTAGAGGGGACCAACGAATTTAGCCAGCCCCTCGATGATCTTCCTGAAGTTCCTAGGCTCGAAGGAAAACTCTAAGTAGAAGATACCTACCTTCACCCTTTCCCTTCCAAGGTATTTGCTAACTAAGAGGCCAGCAAGGTACGCTGCGCCCCAGAATAGAAGGAAGTCGATTAGGAAGCCCTGAGATATCAAGACGGATCAACCCTTCAAGAGATGAGCTAGGAACTCGGCCATCTCATACACAGAGGGGAGCTTAACGTACTCGTCCGCCGAATGGTGATTACCTCCCTCAGGTCCCAGTATGATCGGCTTAATGCCTGCCATCTTGTAGAGGTAATTGGCATCAGAGACTGTCCTGTATACATCGATCTCAAAACGCTCTCCGAGCACACTCTCGGCGACTTCTTGAATTCTTTCAACGAACTCATCGTTCTCGGGGAGTTCATAGGGTTCCATGAAGGGTGTCGGCCTTTTCATGAGCGATATCTTGATCTTAGCCCTTAACTCCGGGGTTTTCCTCAGATGATCCATGAACTTCTTCCTTATGACTCCTGGATCGTTACCTGGCGGATAATGCCTATCCAGCCTAACTAGGCACCTGTCCGGGTGTGCCATAACCAACTCCGGGGATTTTATGCTCAGGGGTGCGACGCTACCACCTATTCCATCCACCTTAGGTAAATCTACCGCCCACAGGATGATCTTAGCCGCTTCAATTACGGCATTTATGCCCGCCTCCTCAGTTCCCGGAGCCGCGAGCCCCTTTATATCCACATCGAATACAAACCTACCGAACGCTCCCCTGAAGAGTTTTTTATTAGTCGGTCCGGCTACCACAGCCTCACTAACTCTCGGAAGGATGCCGCTCTTCAGAAGCTCATAGGTCCCCCTGCTGAAGCCCTCAGCATCACAAACGGCAGCTAAGATAACTCCTCTACTCTTCTCCCACTTTGAAGCCGCTATGAAGGCTTCCATCATAGCTGCTAACATTCCCTTATCGTCAAAAGCTCCTAATCCATAGAGCTTATCATCTTCAAGCTCTCCCCAAGGATTTTTGGTCCAATTGGAGTATATCTCGAACGTGTCAGTGTGGGCGAGGAATAGTAAATTGTCCTGATCCTTTGTGTTGAGAAAAGCCACGACATTACCGGCACAGTCCTTAACTGGTTGATGAACGACCTTATCGGCGAACCTAGACAGGGTATCCGTTATGTAGTATACCGCCTCCCCTTCCCTTCCCCTCAAGCTCTTTATACCAACCAAGTCAATCAGCAAATTACGAGTTCTCTCCTGGTCTACGAGGCCCATTAGATCCCCCTCACGCTGCTCTTAGGGGGATGTACAACTGTCTCGCACCCGACTCGGTAATCACTAACAGGTCCACACCGTCCCCTGACAGCGCATCCCTGGATATGGCTTCCTTCATGGCTTTTTCGGCTAGAGATATGGCCTCCTCCTCAGTCAAGTCATCTCTATACTCCCTTTCCAAAATACCCGTGGCTATCTGCGCTCCAGTACCTACTGCCGCGAATTTCTCCTCCATAAGCCCTCCAGCAGGATCTAAGACCAGTATCTTAGATTCTCCGTCCTCTAAACCTCCTACTATTAGTTCGGCATAGTAAATACCTCTGAACCTCCCTTGATAGAGAAGCAGGGACAGTAACTTCGCGACATTCGTGGGGGATGCCTTCTTATCAAGATCGAGCTCGTACAAGGTCATGTTGAACCTAACAACATCAACCAACTCTTGGAAATCGCCAGGCAGTCCAGCTGTCGAGATACCGACCCTCTCATTAACTAAGAACACCTTCTTGGCGGACTTACTGAGAACGAATGTACCGTAAGATACTCTCCTGTCCGCCGCGAGAACGACACCGCCTTTGAATTTCAAGCCCAGAGCGGTAGCCAGAACCACTGTAACACCCCTCAAGTCAAATGGAGCCCCGGGCGGGATTCGAACCCGCGACCTCCGCCTTACCAAGGCGGCGCTCTAACCGAGCTGAGCTACCGGGGCCCACCTCAAACTGTATCCTGATCTCTTTATAAATGCTATCAAGCATGCCTCCGGGCCCTTATGAGGACTACTAGGGAGAGAACTGTGACGAGTATAATGGCTAGGTAAGGGACATATTCTAGGTACCCGTAACGCCCCCTCAATTCTATCCTCACATCCGTATCCTCCCTGAAATACCCACTGAAGCTAGAGGAAAGGGTCGACACGTAGATGAACAGACCCCTCTCATCCCTATACCACTTGAAGTAGATAGAGGGCAGGTCTGCCTCGACATTGGGAAGGAGATCGCTCTCCCTCGGCACCGGTAATTGCAGATATATCACCGGCGTAGTCCCGAGGATGCTCACCTCATAGACTCCGTGGTCACCTCCTGTCCTGTAGGGGAGGTCGTGAGACGACAAACTCAGGGTAGGATCTCCCAGCAGAACTTCGTAAGCCGCTTGTCTTGGACTTATTCCTTTCTCCAGCGACTCCTTTATATGTAGATTATTTACGACCATCACGGCTTCTCCCAAGGTGTGACCTGTCAGGGCCATCATCAGGATGAGGTCTGGGAAGGAGGTGCCCGCTTCAGATCCAATGCTGAACTCTATTCTTGTAGCTCCTATATACGCAAATGCCCCAGCTCCTAAGAAAGAGTAAGCTATAGAGCTCTTAGGATCCCTTATCTCGGGAAACCGGAGTGTATCGCACGACAGGGTGATCACCACACTCGCCAAGGGTTCGGCAGACCTCACTATCGAGGGTGTCAAGATCACATTTCCCTCAGTTCTCAAAGCCATTACATAGGGATTCCCGTGCAGATTGAGGTAGATAATGCTATTTCGTGCATCCTTGAGTATCTCAATGGAATCGTCCTTAGTTAGATTTGAGTACTTAACATCGGGGTGCAATATCTTAGCGTTTAATCCGTAGGATTGTGCTATGAATTCCACCTTTCTAGCTAGAGGGAGATCCTCTACAAGGGAAATGCCTCTAAGTTTATGGATCAAGCCCCTAGAGGCAGCATCGTTCGAAAGTAGCATGAGGAAGGGGATGGCTACATCAGATCCTGTCAGAATTCCCAGTGAGGCGTCTAGATAGGGATCGTCGTCCAAACTAATTAGGGAATCGACGACATCTTGGTATCTCTTGTAATTGGTGCTGGTCAGGGGTTTAGTCAGTAGGATAACATGGCGGACTCCATCCAAGACATCACGGCTAGGCTGAATTGAGTCCAGATCAATTAACTTAGCTTTCTTTAGGAAAGCTGCGTAGGCAGCCAGCAATGAGTAATCCGGTCCATCCGAGCTGTAAAAGAGGACGGCCACCTCACTTTCCCTAGAAGATAACTCGCGAGATATGAGGGTTGATCTCTCCAAGAGAGATCCTAGGTCAGTCATACGAAGACCATTCTCCTTAGAGTAGAGTAAAATGTAGGCTAGATCATGAGGGTTTATTTCCACAGAAATCGCCTTAGATGATCCAATTTTCGCAGGAAACCCCATTTTCTTGAGCTGCTCAACCGTGGAAGGTATATCCTCCGAAATCACAATCCTATCTCCTGGTTTCATGGCGAGGAAGAATGACGAGGCAGACCTGTAGTCCCCGAAGACATACACCGAAGGGAGACCTTTCGCTTGAGCTGGCGATGAGGCTTGAGCACCTAATATGAGCAGTAAAACGACAAGTAGGGGGAAGGGCCTCAATCCCCATCCCCACATTCCTTCTTGAATAGTACTTGATATTGCAAGCTAGTGAACCCGTAGTTCTGAAGC
>JACXSR010000100.1:0-2644 GCA_035319845.1 Thermoproteota archaeon | reverse complement strand
CAGGACCGCGAAGTCAAGCGATGATATGTCCAATCCCATCCTCCCGGCGTTGAACTCGAGGACGGAGGGGCTGGTCCCGGCGTCGAATAGGGCCTTCTTCCCGTGGGCCTCTACATATACGCTCCACCCCCACTCCCTCCTGAGGCCTTCCTTAGCCCGGTTATCCACCACTATCGCCAGCCTCACGGTCATCACCCGGCCACCTGATCACGGATCCTACGTGAGCGTCCCTGTACGCCCCTGGGAGATGATCCCGTAGGAAGGATCTGGCCTCATCGCCTGAGCAGTGTATGGGGTACACCTCCTTAACTCCCGCGTCCTCCATCGCCTTCACCACGCCCTCGAGTCTGCTGGTACTGGCCCCGATCAAATGGAAGCCCCCAATGACCGCGTAGAGGTCGTCGGTCAGGTCCTTGGCCTTTCTCACCATCTCCTCTATCCCAGGATGTGCACACCCCGTCAGTAGTACCCATCCGCGAGGTCCCCTGACCAAGAGGCCCTGCTCAGCAGGTGGCCCTTTGAGAGGTCCCAAGGTCATTATATCCTCCCTCAGCTTGGTGGGTCCCCTGAGCTTCACGACCTTAGCCCCGAGTTCGGTCATATGACGTATCAGATCCTCGTTGAATCCCTCCGGGACATAGATCTCGACGCCCGGCTTCCGGCTGATCACGTAGGGGACGCCTCCCGTGTGATCAGCATGTTCGTGGGATAAGACCACGAAGTCAACTGATGAGAGATCTATGCCCATGACCTCGCAGTTATGCCTCAGTACCTCCGGATCCGGTCCCGCATCGAACAGAACCGTGGTCCCGTCAGTTCTGACCAGAATGGATATTCCCCATGCCTCCTTCAGCCTCCCCGTCGGGGAGGCGTTGTTATCGACTAGAACGATGATCTCTAGCCCTTTAGCTCTGCTGGACACTTGATCGTGATAGGACGTGAGGCTTGAAAGGAGGAGCGATGTTACGATTAGCAGGATCACCGCCGATATCTTGGCCCTGGAGCCCATCACGATAAAGCGTGGAGGGAGGCCGTAAAATCGTATCTCCCGATAAGAAGCTGGACCATTAGGAGAGTTCCACGACTGTAAACCTCCCCTCCTTGGTTAGTTTCACCTTTCCTTCCCTCTCCATTCTCCTGAGACGCCTCCAAACGGTGGCCCTAGGGGCATCCATGGATCTTATGATCTCCGATTGCATGGCCCTCCCTCCCCTCTCCCGCAGGAACTCAAGTATCCGGTATTCCAGCTCATCCGTCACCTCAGTAGCCACTTTCTTTTCTTTTCTCCCCCTGAAGGTGAGGAGGATAATGACGAGGACTGCGATCCCCAATGGAACGAGGTAAAGGATAGGGCCCACCTCATAATGTGCCCGACTCTCCACCTGTGTGCTGGACTCAACCGAAGGTGGGGTCGTGTCGCGGGATTCTTCCGTGACCTGATTCTCACTCGTGGTCCTAGAGGGGGAGTGCGTCGATGGACGCCCTACCACCCTAGTGGTTTCGCTCGCACTCTCAGTTACAGTTTTGGGAGGGGGGATTCTAGGTGAGGCTTTCTGGATCAGCTTGTACGAGATCCAGTGACTCCCACCCTTGAAGTCGATGCTCAACCATCCCCCCGCCAGTACTATCCTTTCAGGAATGTCCGACATCCCTAGCACTGCACACTCATCGATGAGCCTGACCTCAGAGAGATTCACATCGAGGTCGAAGGTCAGGTTCCACACCGGGCCTATCTTGGTGGTTAAAGAGGGGGTCTGGTACGACACGCTCACATGCCTGAGTCCCTGTGTTTCGATGGTCAGCCAATTTCCCTCGAGCGTATAGTTAGCCAGCAAGCCGTCCCCGATGACGATGAGGTGATGAGGCTCGCCATCTACCATAAACGAGATTTCCCTGCATTCGGCGCTCAAGTTCACCTCCAAGAGGACATCCACCCAGCCATCAGGGAAGACCGTGAGGACCGCCTTGGAGAACACCGAAGCCTCAGCGGGGACTAGTGCTGTGAGGACCAATGCAGTTACTGTAATGGTTAGGATCAATGATGCCAGTGTTGGCCTCCCTTGTCTCCTCAATTGTCCTCAGGGGGAGGGTGAAGGGTGCCATATTAACCGTTCCGGTCGGGTTCCAAGTATAGTTAGCACCCTATGAACACCTCAGGTGCCCTCATAATTGGAAAATGGTCTGAAGAGTGCCCTAATGATCCATTCCAGTTCCTCCACCCATCCTCCCGTCTCCTCCATCACCGTGATGGGTTGAGCTCCTGCTCGTCGATCCCTCACCGGTCTTACCTTCCATGCCTGTGCTCTCCCCTGAGCTAGTGGTTTCGGTGATCCGTCCTCCTGATTTGAGGCTCTCCACAAGATCGGAGAGCACGCGGTCAACTATCTTCAAATAATGGGCGGTTCCATTGAGATCCCCGGATAGTCCCGAGATCCTAGCCTTGCTCAAGTTCCTCTCCGCCTGTAAGATGAGTTCCTCTAGGTGTGTGGTGTTCCTCCCCTCCGACTCCATCGCGATCACCACCGACTTCAGTCTCTCCAACCTCAGTTCATGTCTCATCACATCGTAGATAGGTGCGGGCGCCGGCTCCTCTATAGCATCGATCCTCCACTTACTGATGCAGGAGATCAGTTCCAAGTAAGAG
>JACXSR010000166.1:0-2659 GCA_035319845.1 Thermoproteota archaeon | reverse complement strand
TAGCCTGAGCGCCACTTGGAGACCGTTCCCACCACAACAGGTAAACCCTCCCCCAACACAACATCTTCGGGGTAGAAACCGATCCTCAGTCTTCCCAATCCCTCCTTGTACCTGACCGTGAGCCTGCCAGCCCCATAGACTCCTGGAGCGACCTCCACCAGCTCCACCACGTTCGCGCCCAAGAAGGAGGCGACGAACTCGGAACCAGGGTCACTAACCACATCCTCGACGCTCCCCTCCCTGACTATCCTCCCCTCATTCATCACGGCGAGCCTGTCGGCTATGGCCATGGCTTCCGACTGGTCATGAGTCACGTGAATGGCGGTGAACCCGCTCTCCTCCTTCAACCTCCTGACCTCCCACAGGAGTTCCTCCCTGAGCTTGGCATCCAGCGAGCCGAAGGGCTCATCCAAAAGGAGGATGCGTGGGTCGGGGGCCAGCGCCCTCGCTATAGCGACTCTCTGCTGCTGTCCTCCCGAGAGCTGATGGGGGTAACGATCCTCCAGCCCCCTCAACTTGAGCATCTCGATCATCTCCATGGCCCTGGCCTTGGCCTCCCTCTCCGGCACGCCTCTGGCTTTGAGCCCAAAGGAAACATTCTCCAAGACCGTCATGTGGGGAAAGAGCGCCAGATCTTGGAAGACCATCCCTACCCCTCTCTCAGACGCCGGTATGTCCGTGACATCTATCCCATCGAAGTACACCCTGCCCTCGTCGGGTACCTCGAGCCCCGCTATCACTCTGAGTAGGGTCGTCTTTCCCGAGCCACTTGGACCTAGAACAGCCGTTATCATCCCATTAGGAGCTAACAGACTGGTCCCATCCAGAGCCTTGGTGTTCCCGAACCTCTTCCTCACATCAACTACATTTATCTCAGCCACGAGTCTCATCCGCCCCCTCATCCACATCCATCTCTGCTATCAACAGGCGCGAAGTCCGATGGCAAGAGCTCCCTGCCAGGATCCTCAAGAGGGTTCCGCCGTCATTCATCCTCCACCACCCTTCCTTCCCCCTCCTCGCCTCGGGAGGTCAATCCCCCTCCAATCCATCCGGAGTCCCCAGCAATTTCCACATGGTGCGCGTTGCCACTGCCTATTAAAGTGGTTCCGGGCGCTACTCCCTCAACCACCCCAACTTGGATTCCACCCTGCCCCTCAGCCAGAGGAAGAGCCACGTCAGCACCATGACCATGACGGAGGCCGCCGACGCCAGCTGGAACTTCCTAGCTCCTGAATACTTTAGAGCAGCGACGGTGAGAGTCATCGTCTCGGGAGTGGCCAGCAGGGTAGAAGCAGAGGTTTCGGAGAGGGATATGGCCAAGGAGTAGAAGGCCGAGGAGAGGACAGCTGGCATCGCCGCTGGGAGGATTACCCTAAAGACCGTGTCGAGCCTGCTGAGCCCCAAGGTCTCGGCGGCATCTACCAAGTGCGGTGACAGCCCGGACACCCCCGACTCCAGCACCTTCAGGGAGAATGGGAAGGCGATAAGGAAGTGACTCAGGATAATGGCGATCCACCCGGGTATCCCCGTCCTGTAGGTGAGTAGTAGCAGCCCGAGGGCTAAGGTGATGGAAGAAGTCCCGAGCGGGAGGATGGATAGGGAACTGGCGACCCTCATGGCCCTCCTTGAGAGGAGCAAGATGGAGGATAGGGTGAGAACGATGAGGGCTGTCATCACCGCATAGTACAAGCTGTTCAGGAGCGGTCTCAGGGGGGAGGCGCCTAGAGAAGGATCGTAAGAGGGGCTTAGCAGCCTCAAATACACCCATGGACTGAATTCGCCGGTAAAGGGATTATAAAATGATCTAAAGACGAGATAGGCCATGGGGTAGGAGGAGAGGATGGCAAGCAGGTACGGAACGGGGACTACCCTTAAACCAGCTGACTTGCGTCTCCTCACCTCTAGAGATCTGGTCTCACCGCCTCTCGCCGTGAGCAGGAAGGTGAAGGCCATGGTTACCATCAACTGGAGGATAGCAGCCGCCGATGCCCTTCCCTCATCCAAGAACACCTTGTACAGGGAGTAGATCTCCACCTCCAGAGTCCTAGAGCCGGGCCCGCCCAGCAGCAAGGGAACAGCGAAGCTGGTGAAGCTCAGGGTGAAGGTGAGAGCGAATCCGTAGGATACACCTCTGAACGCTAAGGGCAGGATTATCCTCCTCCAGATCATGATCCTACTGGCACCCATCACCTCAGCAGCTTCCTCTAGGCGTTTTCCCACCGACAGCAGTGAGGAGGAGACGAGAGAAGCGCAGAAACCGAAGTTGAAGTAGGCGTTAGCGAGCGATATGGATAACAGGCCAGGAGGGAGGAGTCCTGATCTGACTATCAGCAGGAAGGCTAGGGCGACCGATATCGTGGGCATGGTGAACGGTGCTAGGGTTATCACCTCAACAGCTCTCCTTCCCGGATAGTCGAAAGTGGCGTTGATGTACCCGAGGGGTATTCCGACACCTATGGCTATGAGTGAAGCTAGAAGAGCCTGCTCAAAGGAGAAGACTAGGGCGGAAACGATGCTAGGATCAGTCAACACCTGAGGAAGGTGAGGCATGCCCGAGGCCATGAGTGGGAGGAAAGCCACCCCCCACAGGAGGGGGGCAAGCAAAGCGAAGGCCATCGCCGCTAGGTCTTCCTTCCTCCCACCCATGTCGTTAGGCACC
>JACXSR010000058.1:0-13500 GCA_035319845.1 Thermoproteota archaeon | reverse complement strand
AGGAGATGCACGAGTCCCCATTTGCTAAAGGGGCCCCTAGAGTGGTCACTGTGATAAAGATAGATGACAGGAGGGACAAGACGATAACGATGGAGTACAAAGTAAAAGTTGTGGAGGAGAAGCTCAAGAGGGGATAGAGGGAATCCTCCTCGACTCCGTCACCCTCTCCATTATCTTTATTCCCCTCCAAGAGAGCCACTCCGCTATGGATGAGAATAGGCTCTCGTCCATGCCTATAACCTCCGGCGGGATCACACCGGGTCCCGGGATGGCTCCTTCAGTTATGAGCTTGAGCATCCCGGTGGCGACAAAAGCGGTCGTCCTAGCCACTGCTGAGAATCCAGTCGTCTCGTCGTACCTGTCCACCATCCTGTACTCTATCTCCACATTGTTCAGGCTCGTCCTTCCGCTCGCGATCACCCTGAGAACCACCATATCCTTTGTATCTCCCTTGAGCTTTTCCCTCCAGAGTTTAGCGGTTACATGAGCTGGGCTCACACTGGATCCATTGAGATCGAGCGGCTCCTTGTCTAGGTATCCGAGTACCTTCAGCAATTCTATCTTCTCCGCGTGTCCGGGCCATCTGAGGGTCTTCTCCTCCATGACCTCCACGCCCTTGAGGGTCTTGAGCATCGTCCTAAGGCCGTCTGTGAGGAAGGCCTCGAGCTCTCCCACTCCGGGTATGAAGACCTTCTCCAGCTCGCTGACCGCCGGTTTCTCCACCACGCTGCCATTATTGATGACTCTGGCTGGCCTCACGTATTCCTCGATCAGATCCTCAGGGCTCCAAGTCACCAAGTAACCAAGGGGAGGTATCGGTCTCTCTGGAATGCCGCCCACATATATCTTGAGCTCCTTGACCTCCTCGAGCTGGGCGTAAGCCCTTCCTGCCATCATGTTGCTGAGCCCGGGAGCCACGCCCGCATCGGGAATTATGGTCACCCCGGCATCGCTGGCCTGCACATGGTATTGAGTGGGGTCATCGGGAGCGTAGCTCACGTCAACAAGATCAACTCCTGCCTTTATGGCGGCGATCCATGAGGCCCTGCCGAATCTCCCGGGAAGGGCGTTCACAGCTACGTCAACATCTTTTATTATCCTGTAGATGTCGTCCTCTCCCCTAATCTCTACCTGCCTAGTCTCTGATCTGCCTATGAGTTTTGAGGCCTCTTCAAGGCATGATTTGCATTTATCAATGAGGACAAGATCCGACCCGGTCACTCTTTCGTAGAGGTCATACGAGATGGCTTTACCAACGGATCCGGCACCCAAAACTGCTGCTCTAATGGGAGGACACCCCCTCCTAGAATGGAAGGGATTACTTAAAAAGACGATCTGAGGAATCGCATTAAGGCGTTTCGACATTATAGCGACAAAAATTTTTGAAAGGTCCGTGGTTTCCTAAATTCAGGTGATCTGGGGAATTCAGGACTGCTTTTCACCTTCCTCCTTTGATTCCTTATCGAGGCCGTAGTACTTCCTGACCAGCTCGTAGTAATTCTCCACGCTGCCGTACCTCTTGAGGAATCCCTCCGCCAAGTCGTAGCCGTACATCTTCTTGAACTGCTCCCTACCCCTCTCGGTCATGTCGAAGGGCGTCCAAGGTGGAAATATCTCCAGTTCCACCTTCACCTCCTCGAGCTCGGGTATAGCGCTCCTTATGCTCTCCTCTATCTGCTGGACGATCATTGAGGAGTAGGGACAACCGGGAGCGGTCATGACCACTTTCAAGTATACCTTCGAGTCTTTGACCTCCAATTTTCTAATCAGGCCCAAGTCAACCACGTTTATGGGAATTTCGGGATCTGTTACGAACCTGAGGGCATACAGGACCTTGGCCTTGATCTCATCGGGATCCATTTGACATCTCCTCATAGGGTCATTACCGAAATAAAAATAACAATGGTGAAGATCACTCCCTGCTCTCCCCCTTGGGCAGGGCGGGGAAGAATTCAACGCTCTGGGTTCTCGTCTTCAGGGGCTGCGGGAAGAGCTCCATGAGCTGGTAGACTTCAGGCGGTACATCCGTAGATACCGGCAGACCCAGCTCTTTGGCCACCTCCACGGTTATAGGGTAATCGTGGGTCCATCTCCCCTCCGTGAGCACTTTCGCGATCTCTTCAGCCTTTTCCTTACCCAGCTTATCCTCAAGCAGCCATGCGACGAGCTCTCTAACCTGATTTATCGCCTTCTCGGCCACATCAGCCAGTATGAGGGTCTGGTCGTCGATCTTATCCAGACTCTTCTTCTCGACAACCTTAATTAGGGATGGAGCTGGAAACTGACCTAACTGGGGATCCACGGGACCTAAGACGGCATTTTCATCCATTATTATCTCGTCAGCTGCTAGAGCTATGAGGGTCCCGCCGCTCATGGCGTAGTGAGGGACTATAACGGTCGTCTTTGCCGGGTGCTTCTTCAATGCCCTAGCTATCTGGGAGGCTGCCAGTACCAAGCCACCCGGGGTGTGTATTATCAGGTCTATGGGGGTATCCGGTGGGGTGGACCTGATCGCCCTCAAAACACTCTCTGAATCGTCGATATCGATGAACTTATAGAAGGGTATCCCGAACAGACCTATGGACTCCTCCCTATGGATGAGGGTTATCACGCTGCTCCCCCTCTTTCTAGCCAGGGCCGCCATGACCTTCCTCCTAGCGTTCTGGATGGCCCTGTGCTGGAGCTGGGGGGCCATGAGTAGGTAGAATATGAACAACCACCATAGAAGTGATATAGGGTCGAGCCACATACCCCTTACGTGTAGATGATTACCTTTAAGGTGTGTGGTCCCGTAGCCTCGTAAGTCTCAAGGATAGGAAGAGTAAAAGGAACTCAACCATTACCACTATGGAGGCTTCCGGCCCGAAGTCCCCACCGGTTATTATGTCAGGGCCGATGAGCACAGCGGTGAAAAAGCTCGATCCTCTCAGGCCGCTCGTGGGATACCCCCACAGATGCTCCATGAGGACGTTCCAAGAGAGATGCATGGATATTGCAGGGGCTAGGCCCCACTTGTACCTGATCTCCCCGAGGGCGAGTCCCGCTATGAATATCCCCAAGAACGCTTGAATCCCAAACCCAGGATTGAACGCGTGAATGAGGGAGAAAGCCAGCGAGGAGGTTAGAAGAGTCGTGCGCGAGAATTTGAGGAGAGGATACCCTCGATAGACTACCTCCTCCCAGACCGAGACTGACAGATGGAAGAGAATGAGTTGAGGGAGAATTTCCGGATCCAGTCCCCCGACCTCCAGGCGAGAGAGTGGGAGAAGGGACGAAGTCATCGCAAATGCGAGAATGGCGGAGAGTACAGTCCTCCTTAGGGTACCCACATTGGGATCCTCACCATCGTGCCTAACTAGAGCGGTGAAGATCGTGAGTGAGAGGATGGCCCTGAGGTACACGTTAGGAACTGCCATCATGAAAACGGTGAGAGTGATCAGGAAGGCAAGAGCCTTCCAGATCCAGTTCGAGTCCTCCATCTTCATTCTTTTTGCTTTATTTTCCCTTCTTCTTTTTCTTCTTCGATACCTCGAATTTCTTCAAGGTCCTGTAATACCAGAGGCCGAAGATCACAACTAAGGCGATCCCCAGACCTATTAGGATTATGTGACCAAGTTTGAGACCTGACTCGCTGGTTTCCGGGCTCTGAGTGCTCGTCTGTACTTGTGTTGGACTGGATGAGGGGGATGTGTAGTTACCTTGAGGTGATACTCCCAGCAGGTCGTCCACAAGGCCCGTTATTTGTTTGGGTGGGACCGCGCCTCTGAAGATTTCCACCACCTTCCCCTCTTGATCGACCACTATCATCGTGGGAACCGCCTGGATGCCGTACTTCTCAGCAATGAAGTTGGCGTCTGGCACGAGCCTCCAATTTGACGGGGGCTCTACTGACTTGTAGAATTTTATGGCCTTGTCCTGCTGGCTGGAGACCATCATTACTACGCACATCACATCGTCCCTTTCAAGTCCAGCATCCTTCCAAGTCAGTGATAGGGCTGGTAGCTCCTGCCTGCAATGCGGGCACCATTCCGCAGCGAAGACAAGAACGAAAACTTTACCCTTCAGCCGCTCTGTCGATATCCTATCTCCCTCATAGGTTGAGACATTGAAATAGGGGGCCTCCTCACCTTTCTGTGGGAGAGCCGATACCACGAGTAGGGAGACGGTCAGTAGGGAGAGCAATGCCGTGAGGAGGGCATACCTCATAATCTAACGACCTCCACCTTCTTTCCGTCGAATATCGCCACCGTGGGCGGGATGCCGTAATACCTGCACGTGAACACTGATAAGAGTATGCCCTCCATACCCTCTATCCCAGTCTCCCCGTCGAAGAGCCAAGCATAACCATCTGGATAGGCCTCATGGGCCCTGATGAGCCCCTTAAGGCCGTTTGATTTCAAGAACGACTCAAGGGCCTTCCTGCCATAGTACTTGGTCCCTCCCCCTCTGCTGTAGTTCTCTCCGAAGCTCTCCACTCCCTCGTAAGGGTCATTCCAAAGTAACTGGAAGGCCACCTTATTGCTGGGAATCATGTCCTTCTTTGGAAGCTTCTTTATCTGGCCGACGGACTCCAATCCCTCGGCGATACCTCCGTGGAGCGCGAGGAGGCCTGAGACCTCAGCGGCATATGGTAAGTTCGCGAATGCCTCATTGTACTTTACAAATAGGAAAGGCCATTCGGAGCCGTAAATATGGTACAGCGTCTCCATGAACCCGTAGTTCAAGTTAACTACGGGGGACTCGTGATTCCCCCGGAGCAGGATCACCCTATCCGGTTCCCTGTAGTAATGAGCCAAGAGGAAGTTAGCGTTTTCTATCTGCTTCTTCCCTCGATCCACGTAATCCCCCAAGAAAACTAGTTTGTAGTCCTTGAATCTCTCCACAACCTCCTTGGATGAATCGAAGTCACCGTGCGTGTCTCCTACGAATACAACCCTTCCCCTGACCTTCTTAACCTGAGGCTCCCTAGAGAGCCGGGCCTCAATGGCCCCTAAGAAGGACATGGCCTCCTTGAACTCGAGGATTTCCCCCCTCAGGGCTTTCTTCAGGATCTCTTCTATGTCCACCTCATCTTCCTTTTTCTTTCCCTTCCCACGGCCCTTGACCCTTGAGATGAGTTCATCGAGAAGCTTCATGGGGAGGGACACCTTCAAGCACGGATAAATCCTTTGTGCCTTTTGTCGTTCTCCTCAGGGTTCGAGGGTGAAGTGTATCCTCCTGTTATTCTTGCCCTTATTCTCCAGCTTCAGGAAGACTATCTTTCCTACCTCCTTGGTGTTGGACACGTGGGGTCCCCCATCTGCCTGTATGTCTAATCCTTCTATCTCAACTATCCTCAGCTTCTGGACATTGGGAGGCAGCGCCTTCGCCAGTTTAACTATCCCAGGTATCTTCATGGCCTCTTCTCTCGGGAGATAGTATATCTTGACTGGTAACCCCTTGGCCAGTTCCTCATTGGTCTCCGCAATTGCCTTTTCAACCAACTCCCTGTCTGGCCTCTCGAGATTCACGTCAACCCTGCTCCTGTCGGGTCCTACCTTGTTGCCCGTTACGAGGACTCCGAACTTTTGGTTCATAACAGCTATCAGGGCGTGGAGGGCCGTGTGCATTCTCATCACCCTGTACCTTCTCTCCCAATCAATCACCCCTTTCACAGTGTCCCCAAGTGATAGGGAGTGCCCGCGAGCCACATGCCAGACCTTTCCTCCCTCTTTTCTCACTTCCTCAACTCGATACTCCTCCTCCCCTTTCAACAGGACGCCTGTATCGCTGGGTAATCCACCGCCTGCCGGGTAGAAGGCTGTCCTGTCGAGTAAAACCCTGTCTACGTCCACCTCCACGACCTTGGCTTCAAATTCCTTCAGATAGGAATCGTCCATGTAAAGTAGTTCCGTCATGGTGGCACCCGGACTTCGCCCTCCCCGAACTCATAATCCTGTCGGTCGTGGGTGGAATAGGCTAAGATCGAACAAATGTATTTAATGATGGGAGGGAGGGGAGAGAGATGTCGATCAAGTCAGGGTCCCTGCTATTGCTCCTCACGCTGTTTATGATTCCATCGCTACAAGCGGCCTCTCAGCAACAGTGGGACCTCTCCATAGACAGGGTAACCGTGCTACCCCTAAATGGAGAGGTGCAGCAGGGACAGCCTCTCACCCTGACTATCTACGTGAGGAACAAGGAGTCCAGGGTCTTTTCCGGGATAGTGAAGGTCAGCGTGTTCGTGGACGGCGACCTGAAGGTCGTTGAGTTCTGGGAGATAGGTAATGTCTCCAAGGGCTCGATACCGATACCCGCTGGGGGTTACACGACCATCACGACCAAGGTACTCACCTCAAACCTCACGATAGGCGTGCACGATCTGAAGGTGACGGTTGAGCCGAAGGAATATGGAGATCCTCGACCCGAGGACAACAGCTATCTGATGAAGTTCTCTGTTATTCCCCTAGTTGAGGCGTTCATCGATGTGGAGAGGGAGATGATTCAAGGAAAGGAATACTTCGTTAAGGTGCACATTCCCAATCCGTCAGGAGATGCTTTAGACCTGAAGGTGAGGCTGTTCGTCAACGACACGGAGGTAGGATCCCAGAGCATCTACGTCCCCCCCAAATCCATCTCGATGGCCGAGTTCCCGTTTGTTCCCCAGTCATCCGGGAGTTTTAAGCTAGTAGCTCTGATAACGAGGGGGGAGAGACCGTACAGTCAGGCTTCTGCATCTGTTCATGTAAAACCGTCCTGCGACATCCGTGTCAAGGAGGTCTCCGTCTCTAGGAGGGTTCAAAGGGGCGAGACACTGGCTGGTAAGGTCAGAGTGGGGAATGAAGGTTTATCGCCCTCCAGGGTCAATATTTCCGTTTACGTGGACGACGAATTGGTTGACTCCCAATTGATCGATACCGTACCAGTCAAAGGAGAGAGGTTCGCCGACATAGAGGTCCCGACCCTCAACTTAGCCGTCGGGAATCACACGCTAACCGTCTCGCTCATACCCCTAGACGCTGTCGATGTTGATAGGGCCGATAACGACCACTCCCTCTCCTTCCAAGTCATGCCCCTCCCCGTATCGATGTCCGCATCCCCCTCGGGCGGTGCGATAGAGGTCAACCTGACCAACGCCGGGGGTGTGCTGGGGACATTCGATGTCATCCTGTTGAGAGGAGAGGAGGAGATCGACCGCAGCTCAGTTACTTTGGATCCGGGGTCAAGTCAGGTGATAGTATTCAAGGGAGTGGATCCCGGTAACTACACCGTGACGGTGTTGAGCTACGGGGTAGCTGTCGCATCCGCGGCAATCACTGTGAGCAGCCACGTAGCGCCGGAGGGAGGTGTCTCGCCTTACTGGGGGCTCGTCGTCGGAATAGCTGTAGCTCTCATAGCATACCTCGCCTTCACCAAGATCAGGAGGAGGAAGTGGCCGGCTTCCTGAAATTTTTCCTATTTCAACGCGATTTCCCCCGTTCATTAAGTCTCCCCATTCTCCCAATAATGGGAGGTACCATGAGGGGAGTTCTTCTCATAATAATGCTTCCAGCCGCTCTGGCCGCCTCCCTGATGATCGATCCCGTCCTTTACCCGATCACGGCCGCGGTGGCATACCTCGTGGTGTGGTGGAGGATGAGGAGATGAGGGGCTCGCTGGAGAGGGCTCTTCTGATAGCTGCAGGGCTGGCTTTGATCCTGTACTCCGTGAATGGCCCGGTTAGTAGAGCTATGAAGCGGATGGAGGAGAAGAGATCGGTGAACTGTGTGAACACTGCTGTCAAGTCCGTGGACTTGGCCATCACTAACTCGTTGGGAGGCGGCCTCTCTGAAACCTATGTGTACCTCCCGTGCAAGGTGACCTTCTCCTGCAGCGGACATCTGGTCAGGGTTAGCTCAGGGAACGCCTCAGCCAGCCTTAGATATCCCTTCGAGGTCCGGTGCCACGGTGAGGCCGTGGGTTTCGGCAGGTTCGTCAGCGCGTGGCGGGAGCAGTACGTGTCAATAGGGTGGGCGGGTGCATGGAGGAAGGGTTGAGCGCCTCCCTGTCCTTCTTATCAGTGCTGGCTCTCCTAATGATCGTTCTATTGGCGCTATCATCTCTCGCGCCGGCCCTTAAGAGCGGTGATTGTGAGAGGGTGAGGGAGGCCAAGAGGAGATTGTGGGAGCTAGCCGAGTCGTTGGACTTAGATGCTTCCGACTATTTGATGAGGGTGCCTGGATGTTAGAGGAGTTCCTTGAGGCCTTGCTGACTCTGTCGCTGGTGGCCATCTTCCTGATCGCTTTGGCTGGTGTTCTAGGTTGAAGTGGTTGATTGCAGCGTTCATCTCGATCATCATCGTGACTCACGCACTAGCTGCTCCGATAAGAGTGCATCCGGGTTGGCAGGTGAGATGGAAGGCTAGGGCGTGCAGTGACCTGAAAAGAGCGGTGAATGAACTCGGGTACAGGATTCTGCTCGGTAACTCGGGTGCAGGGGAGCTGATAAGCGCATGTGGAGATGGAAAAGGTATCTACTACTGCGTTCTGATACCGGGGACTTCCCCTCCTAAGAAGTTGAGGGTGGGTTCGCCATGAAGGAGCTTGTACTTATTCTGATCGCCCTCTTAATAGCCTCATTCGTGATTAACATGCCTCGCTCTGATGAAGACTGGTTCCTCTACGCGGGAGAATTGAGGATGTGGGAGATGAGCGCAGAAGCTGACACCCTAAGGGCCCGATCCTTGATATTCGCTAGATCGTGGGTTGATAGGTGGCTCGTGGAGGTTAACGCGACATCCTGCGAGGAGATTCCCCCTCCTCCAAACGGAAGCCTTTTCGTACAGCTTCTGAGGGAGGATATGGCGAATAAGGGGTTCTCCCTACTGGGGGACCTTCGCTACTCGATAGGCGAGTCGGAAGGAGGTGATCCCTCCGATCCAGCTTTTGGAGGGTACTGCAGGCATGGAGGGATAAAACTTCTAGCGTCATCGAGACTCACGATTAGGGATGATCTGCTCGGGATCAAGGCTAGAAGGTACTTCGATGTCGAGGCCTGTCAGCCAACCGCTTACTTCACGATTAGGAGGCTACTTACGCATTTGAGGTACCGGACCATAGAAATAGTTAGAGAATCCTTCTCCGAGGAGGAGAACATTACTGTAGCTCTCCAAGAGATGAGAGAGAATCTGGGCTCGCTCGTGAGGTATTTAAGGCAGAACCTGAGTGGTACGGGGATTAACTTCAGATTGACCTATACGACGAAGTTCGCTGATGAGGAGACCGTTCTTTCATTTGAGGCCGCCGTTTTCGATGAGAGAGCTGTCATCATACGTGATGGAAGGCTTGTCAGGGGCTTCTCTTGCATGAGAGAGTGGGAGGTCAGGGTGAGGGGCTCATAAAAGTTTCCGCGGTTCGATGCGTTTATTCTTCACCTTATCTCATGGTTCAGCGATTCCTACGATGAGGGCGCTCATCTACTCAGTGCTTCTGATGTTGTTACTATCTGCTCCCATACTTGTCGAGGCGCAAGATCCGTTTTCCGGTTTTGAGAACGCGATAAACGAGCTGACGCAGAGCATTATGAAGATACTGACCATGTTGAAGGAATCCGCTATCTCCATCGGTAGGGTCCTAGCCGGTACCCTCATCGCCTTGGGAGTGGTGCTGTGGGCCAGCGATATCTTCACCTATAAGGGAAGGAAGCTCATCCTAGCTGGCATAATCCTCCTCATCCTCATGGAACTCATTCCGTGAAGGTTAATAGGGAGGACGGTGGGCCTCGCTAGGATATTCATGAGGAGGGTGGGATTCGTTCAGAACAATCCTCTATTCGGCGAAGTGGAGAGAAACGTGGTAAGAGCGCTGGAACTAGCTTCTAGGGTGGAGGCAGATCTTCTGGTCTTTCCTGAGCTGTTCAACACAGGATATCTATTCTTGAGTAGGGAAGAGGTCTCAAAGTTGGCCGAAGACTTGGAAGGATATACCGTGACTGAGTTAAGGAAGTTCGCCGAGGAGACGTCGACCGCCCTAGTCGCGGGTTTTGCGGAGAGAGATGGAAACAAGTTCTATAACTCAGCGGTAATTATCGATGAAAATGGTGAAGTTAAAGGTGTGTACAGGAAGACTCACCTATTCTTCGAGGAGAAGCTGTTCTTCGAGCCCGGGGACACGGGCTTCCGGGTCTTCGATGTTGCCGGTATGAGAGTTGGGGTCATGATTTGCTACGACTGGAGGTTCCCCGAGGCTGCTAGGACGCTGGCCCTCAAAGGGGCCCAGATCATAGCCCATCCCTCCAATTTAGTGCTCCCTTTCGCACCGACTGTGGATCTAGCTAGGGCCGTCGAGAACAAGGTGTACGTCATCCTCTCGGATAGGAGCGGGGTGGAGGAGAGGGGTGGGAAGAGATTTGAGTATGAAGGCAGATCCCTGATCGTTGATCCCGGCATGAATGTGCTTGCCCAAGCCCCCAAGGAGGGAGAGCACGTCATGGTGGCTGAGGTAGATCCCAAGCTAGCTGACGATAAGAAAATAAACGAGTTGAATGATATATTCGGAGATAGGAGGACAGAAATGTATGAAGGTCTCTGTTAGAGCTTTGTGCATCCTCTTGATGGCCCTAACACTCATACCATTCTCGTTTATGGAGGCAAGCGATTCCCTGAGGGTCAGGTCGTATGTGGACTGTTACATCGCTAGCTGGGAGCCCGACACTCCTCATGCGAGTTCCCAGATCCTCAGGGTATCTAGGACTACCGTAGATAACGATACTGTGGAGGCTAGAGCCCTCCTAAGGTTTGATTTGGGGGAGATAAGGTCGTACATACCCGAGTATTCAAAGATAATCAATGCCACCTTGGTGTTGACCACATACAACACATCCAATCCTACCATAGAGGTATGGGACTTGAGGGGCGATCCCGACATCTTTGGGACGACTTGGAACGCCGTGAGATCAGGGGTTCCTTGGAGCACCCCGGGAGGAGATCTCATCGAGAAGTGGGGCGAGGGAGAAGGGTCATCCCCCCGAGCTGAGATAAACTTGACCTCGTACATACAAGCAGCCGTCGACAACGAATTGGAGAGCAGCGGGTGGCTCTTAATCAAGATAGCCGAGGGTCAGGAGGGTTACTACGAGTTCTATTCAGAGATCAGCGGATCAAATGGCCCAGTCCTCCTGATAGAGTACGAGGCTGCATCACTGGGCATCGTACTGGAAGCTCCTGAGGTCGTGATCACCCAAGGGGAGAACACCAGCTTGAGGATGTATGTGACGGGCCATCTCTCCAAGCCGATAAATCTCTCCTTAGAGGGGCCTGATTTCCTTTCTTATGAGTTCTCTCCCCAGCAGGGTTTCCCTCCCTTCAACAGCACCCTCAACCTAGTTGTACCGGACACAGCTCCGGGAGGAGAGTACACGGTAGTCATAAGGGCCGAGGGTGTCATGGAGGCTTCGGCCCCCGTGAACCTCACCATACTTGAGAGGAAGGGCTTCTCTGTGGTTGGACCCTCCCGTGTGGATCTGGTCGGCGGATTGGAAAGGAACATCTCTTTGAGGGTTGTGCCCACCGGAAACTTCAGTGGTGAAGTATCCGCAGGAGTTCTAGGCTCTCCTGACTGGTTGAACGTCTCCCTATCCCCACAATCCGGCTCTCCTCCCTTCAATGTCACGCTATCATTGACATCCCTCCACGGTGTGGAGGCCTCCGGAACACTCTCCCTCGTATTCACCGGTGCCAGAAACAGGGTTTACGAGATCAACGTGAGCACACGTGTAAGGAGGGTGGCCGTCTACTCGAATGACATAGATTGGAACCTTTCATCTGCCGACCTGATCTCAGCGGCGAACTCCTCAGGAGTTACCCTCTACAGGATAAACACCACGGACGAGTTCGGCAACTATGACTTGGTCATCGTTCTTGGTGGTCACAAGGCCCCTACTGACAGTCACATGCCAGTTAACATCGCTGCATCCCTGCTCTCAAGCGATGAGAAGGCTTCTCTAGTGGAAGGTGGCCAGCTGGTACATGTGAGCCTTCAGGACAGTGCCATGGTGGTTATAGTTGCCGGATCAGATAGGTACAAAACCTCGGGCCTTCTCCAACTCGATCTGAATGGGAACGGTATACCCTTAGCGCAGGAACTCATGATGGGTGATCCCCGTGGAATACGAGGAGCTTAACGGTACTGGAGAAAAAATACCGAAGGTAGGGCTAGGCACCTATCAGATAGAGGCTGCTCCTAGGGAGGAAGCGATAGCCGCGCTTAGAAAGGGCATTGAGTTAGGTATGACACTAATAGACACTGCAGAGATGTATGGATGGGGAAAGGTCGAAGAGTTGGTAGGTGAGGCAATAAAACCCTTCGATAGGGAGTCTCTCACCATAGTCACTAAGGTATGGGGGACCAACTTGGCCTACGAATCCGTGAAGAGGGCTGCTAGATCAAGCGCCGCGAGACTCGGTACCTACATCGACATTTATCTCATCCACTGGCCCAACCCGTCCTATCCCCTAGAGGAGACGCTGAGAGCGATGGAGGAGCTGGTGAGCGAGGGGATCATTAGGTATGTGGGAGTGAGCAATTTCTCGCTGGATCTGCTGAAGCGGGCTAGGGAACTGCTGAAGCACAATGATGTGGTGACCAATCAAGTGGAGTATAGTCTGAGAGTGAAGGATCCGGAGGAGGATCTTCTTCCCTATTGTCAAAGGGAGAGAATAACTCTCATGGCGTACAGTCCCTTGGACAGGGGAAGACTGGCGAAGAGACCTCCTCAGAAGCTGAAGATGGTCGCAGCTAGGTTGGGGAAGACCCCCGTCCAAGTGGCGATAAACTGGCTGATATCGAAGCCGATGGTGGTGGCCATTCCGAAGGCATCCCGTGTGGATCATGTTGAGGAGTTAGCTGGCTCGGTGGGATGGAGAATGTCCGACGAGCTCATGAGGGATTTGGACGTATTGGAGGAGAGGTCAAGATGGCCGAGGTAGCGAACTTGCTGGCGGATTACCCGAGACAGAACTTGGCGGCCTACCTAACAGCCATTCTGTCCTTTATACAGGAAAAAAGGAAGAAAAAGGGCTTTTTTAGCCGGAAAGAGGAGGTCCTCGACTCCATCCGAGTGGGATACATTCCATTGAAGAGGGTTTCGGTCGATGGGCTCTCTATGGTGGTGGACCGCCTCTGCTCTCTGGAACCCTTGTATAGCTTGGAGGATGTTGGAGCTTGGGAGTCAGCCGTCTCCACACTGAGGGCGGCGTTGGATCATAGGACCTTTGCCTCTAGGGTATCTGCTCTTACCTCCTTCAGGCCCCCCAGTGAGGAGGTGAGATTGCGGGGCATCGCTCCCAGCTTCCTGTTCCCCCTGCTGAGCAGAACCACTGAAGTCGACCTCTGCATTCGAGTCGATCACGAGTGCGACCCCCTCTCCTTCGGGGAGCTCAGATCCCTGATGGGCAGGGTTGAGGAATTGGAATCCTCCCTCCTGAGGATCACCCGGCTGGCTTCTGAGGTGAGGCTCTCCTGCGATGAGATTGTCAGGAAGCTG
>JACXSR010000124.1:0-2676 GCA_035319845.1 Thermoproteota archaeon | reverse complement strand
TTTCATTTACATCGATCAGCATTACGTGTCCAATACTCTAATAATCTTACCAAACATTCATTAAATGTTTAATTACTGGAAACTCCCTCATCCAGGAGGGTGTGACGGACGCGCCACAACTTTATGTGTCCTCTGACTGGTCGATCATCGCGACTTTCATAACACGAGGGGTAACATGGTAAACTTATTATTCAAATGGACCAGTGATGATAAGGATGTCAGGACAGTTGACCCTGCATCTGATCCATAAGTCCTTTGACGATGACATTCACATCCGGGTCGAGGAGGGTAAACACACCTATAGAGATATCTTGAGAGCGGCACAGAGCTATTGGGGGATCGAATCCCAGGATTACCTGTTGATGGGAGAGGATGGGAAAGTAAGGGAGGAGCTGGACGAACCCTTGACCAAGGAGGAGACCCTCTATCTGGTGAAGAGGGGAGAAGCTGTTCCAGAAGTTGCTCCAAGTAGAGAGCATGAAACTGAGGGGAATACTAAGGAATCCCTTAAGACTAGTGAAACCTATGTGGGGGAGTTACACGACTTCTCTATACCACTAAGCCGGTTGGAACTCCCTGATGGTACGGAATTTGAGAGGGGGGAGCTCCATCACGAGTCGGGGAAGCTCCTGATACACTCAGACGACTTCGGAATTGCGAGCCCGGCGAACAAGATAAGGGTCGAACTCAAGAAGGGAGAGGTGATACTTGACATCTCAGGTATCTTCCTCAGAATATCCCTCTCAGACTTCCCTCCAAGGCTTCTATCCGAAATGCAGAGGGTCGGCTTACTCACCTCGGTCGATATCGATAAATCCAAAGACCCTAACTTCCTCCTCTATCTGCTGGTCAAAGGGCTGGGTGAGGGTGAATGGAGATAGACCTGTCCGATATAGATAAGTTGAGCTTAGAATTGGAGGAGACCCTTCCCGAGACGACATCTAACCTCTCACCTGGCATGGATCTCGGAGTGACTGAGACCAAGGTGTACATGGTGGGGCTGGGAGGCTGTGGAGGGGCCATAGTGGATGAAGCCTACCACGCGTTCAAGATGAGCAGGGATCTGGCGAACAACCTCCTGAATGTCTTGGTGCTGAACACCAATCCGTCGGATGCCAACAAGCTGAAGTACACAAGGCACAGGTTCCTGAGGTTTGGACATGAGTACGGTGGAAGTGGCGTGGGAGCTGAATGGAAGAAAGCCGAGAGATCGATATCAAAACCAGAGACCGCGGAGATGCTGAACACCAATCTGGGAACGGAGATCTACGAAGCCCGACTTATTTACATTGCAGCAGCTCTTGGCGGAGGGACGGGCTGTGGTTCAATTCCCGTCGTGGTGAGGTACCTGAAGAAGTGGATCTCTAGGGACGGTGCGGTGAGCGAGGAAGACATGCCACCCATAATTGCTGTAGGGGTGCTTCCCTTCAATAGCGACTCTAGCAGGACGTTCTTTAACACCATATGCGGTTTAGGAAACCTCATCAGGGCGAAACCCGCTACCATCCTACTGGTGGACAACGAGACCATCAGGAGGAGGTTCAAGAACGAGAGACTGGAGAAGGTGGTACAAAGGGTCAACGAGTTAGCCGCATACACCCTAAGAATGCTCCCAGTCGCGGCTGTCTCTCCTTATACAGGAGGTGCCAAGACCATATTCGACCCGCAAGATCTCAAGGCTATACTGAAGTACTCTGCTGAGGAAGCCTCCATAACTATCCCGCTGTATGCTAGGTTCCCGGCCGATCTGGTGGCTAGGAAGGGTTTGAGGTTCCTGCTGGAGTATGCCCTGAAGAAGGGTGCTTTGGTAGAGTACGATCAACCCGTTTATAAGGCTGCCTTCATAGTGAGGGCACCACCCGGCGCAATAGATCTAACGGCGATAGATAAGGCAAAAAGGGAGCTGATAGACCCTCTGGTCCCTGGAGAGGATGTCAGATACGGGGTAGCTGTAAATAATGATGACCAATACGCGGAGGCGCTCATATTACTCGTGGAGCCCACTCTTCCCAGAATGGAGGACATCATGGAGAGGGGGTTGAACTACTTCCAGAGATATGATAAGACGGTTTTCGCCGAGGGTATTACTGAGAATGAGTTTAGGCTCTGTTATAACTTGGTGAGTAAGCATTCGGTAGGAGGGAGGAGTGAGAGGATTGAAATCAGCCTCTAAGCCAATTTCAATCATTCTTTTGGTTCTATTAGTTGTGGGAACCTTCGGTCTAGGAGGGAGTGCAGCTGCAGGGTCCAATGATTCAGGCTCGAAAGAGTACGAACCCTACTTCAAGTTAGAGGAGGGAGGGATGACAGTAATATACGATGAAAAGATTAGCGTCGAGATAGAAGCCGAGAAGCTCCTCTTATGGCTGAATATGAGCGGTGAGAAGGGAGGGATCGGGCCATCTAGTGCTAAGATAAGTTCAGCTGATAAGAGGATCCTTCTCTCATACAAGAAGCCGGAAGATGGGGAATTGAAGTTTAGTTTGGCCCTGAAGATCCAAAAGAGCCCTGATAGTGATTGGCAGGAACTGAAGGATATAGACTTCGACGCGAAGGTGGTCGCTCCTAGACCGAAGGATCCCTACTCCCCCTATAGGGAGAAATTGAAGTTTGAGTTTAAAAAACCTGTTGGAGAAACTGAAAATGGGGCGTATCTCTGGAAGATAGCGCTATACA
>JACXSR010000040.1:0-13638 GCA_035319845.1 Thermoproteota archaeon | reverse complement strand
GAGCTCCTCATGAACTCTGGGGAGCCGCTATCTGTCGATCAAATAGCTAGGGAACTTGGAATGGACCCAAGGGAGTCTAGAGAGATCTACAGACACTTAGAACACATAGCAAAGACTGCTAGAGCTAAGTACGGTAAGGCGCTCCTGATGGAACCTCCTATCTGCAGAAAATGTGGATACGTGTTCAAGGACCTCAAGAAGCCACGGAAACCCAGTAAATGCCCCAAGTGCGGAAGCGAGTGGATAGAACCTCCGAGATTCATAATAAAATGAAGGAGGATAGATTGTAGGATTAGGACATCAAGTCCACCAGCAGGTCCCTGACTTTAATCACCACGTCCTCCTTTACGTTCTCTAGATCACCATGAGCCCTGCTCTCGACCTCTATAGTTCCGACTGAGACCGTCGGTATCCCCCTACTAGCGAATACGAATCCATCATTTCCCCCCAGGGATCCAGCCACATCTCTCCTACCGAAAAACTTCTCATAACTCTCCAACACTTCCTTGACGAACTCGTGATCTGGATGAGTCATCCATCCCGGATTGAGGGTCTCCTCGAACTTCACTTCAACTTCAGCCCCAAACTTAGTCGCAGCAGCGGAAACGGCGGCCAGAAACCTCCCAATAACGTCATCCCTCTTCTCGTCCGGTATAAATCTTATGTCAAATCCTAAGACAGCTTCCGGCGGTATGACATTGTGCTTATCGCCTGCCCTCATTATAGTCAGGCTGAACCTCCCCCAAAGTCTGGGAACGGGGGATCCTGGAGGGGCTGGGACTACTGACAACCTAGATGCGTGTTCTTGCGAGAAACCAGTTAGTAGATCGTTGGCAATGGCTATCGCCTTGTGAACCGGGTTGAGCGCAGCGAAGGGTCTGCCCGCATGACCCCCCCTTCCCTTCACGATAATTTCCCCGTGAATCACACCACTCGCACCTATACCGACGAAGTCGGGAGCGGCATCTATCACCACAACCCTATCCGGCCTTACACCGGCCTCCTCGAAACCCCTCTCAGCGACAGCGAAAACACCAGTCCCCCCGACCTCCTCATCTCCTACCACTACCACAACTGGATTGTATCTACCTGACCCTCTGTCCAAGATCTTTTTGGCCGCTGAGAGACTCAATACTATGGCGGACTTGTCATCTGCAGCCCCTCTCCCGTATATCTTCCCATTCACCCTCTGTGGGTTAAAGGGATCGAATTCCACACCATTAAGCTTCCAAGGACCTCTAGCAGGTACGACGTCGTAGTGAGACAGGAGGACTAGGTTCTTATCCGCCCCCACATCAGCCCACGCTATGACATTGGGGACCTCCCCCTTGTCATCCCTATGCACATGGATGTGAGTATTTAATCCGAGTTCTCTGGCTCTCCCCTCTATCATCCGGGCTGCTTCCCAGTAATTCTTTCTCTCGGTCGCGTTAGTATCCAAGCGAACGAGATCCATTAGAAATTGGAACATCTCCTCATCGTTCATATGTTTGACGAGGGGGTAAGAACTTATACGCTTTCCCGAGCCACACAGCCCGTCGAGATCCAACACCGATCGAGAGAGGTGTGCTGTGAAATGCTCCGTCTCGTGCTTCTAGGCAGACCGGGAGCCGGAAAGGGAACACAAGGTGCCTTTATTTCCGAAAAATTCGGTATTCCTAGGCTGGTTATGAGCGAACTCCTGAAAGAGGAAGTAAGAAGCGGCTCGGATCTAGGTGAGACCATAAAGGGGTACATGGAGAGGGGCCTCTTGGTGCCTGACGACATTGTGTACCAAGTTCTGGAAAGGAAGATATCTCAGCTCATGGAAAGGGGGTTCGTGCTGGATGGATTCCCTAGGAACTTAGAACAGGCCGAGTGGCTCGATAGATTCCTAGGTTCTAGAGGAAAATCTCTAACAGCCGTGCTCTTCTTTGATGTAGATGAGCTCACTGTGCTCCGTCGGATGATGGGCCGCCTAGTCTGTGAAAGCTGCGGCAGAGCCTACAACGTCTTCTACGACCCCCCGCCAGATGCGAGGAGATGTGAGTGTGGTGGAAAGCTCTACCAGCGGAGTGATGACTGTTATGAAAAGATACTTAGGAGGTTAGATGTGTTTAACGAGGAAACCAGCCCCCTAATAGATTACTACAAAGGCAAGGGACTTCTCATAAGGATAGACGCGTCTAAAGATGTGGAAGGGGTTAGAAAGGAAGTCTTCTCCACAATCTCCTCCCTTCTCTCTCCTTCCTGAGGGTCTCAGGTATCCTGATGAAGAATAGACTGGAGAAGAGCCTGGTGAATCCCAGCAGAAGCATGGTCTCCCGAACCCCGAGCAGGTCGCCGAGTGTCCCACCTACTAGGGGAGCTATCGAGTTGGTGAGTGATGTGAGGGCATTAAACGTGGAGACGGCCGAACCGCGCCTTTCCGGAGAAGAGGCATCCAGCAGGTAAGTGGGCGAGGCCACGAAGTACATGGAGAATCCAATCATCCCCACTGCAGTCCCTACCAGAATATGAGAGAGGTTACTCCCTAAGGAGTAGGAGAACGGGATAGCTGCGGCGAAGGCAGGAGACATAACCAGCAGGATCTTCCTCCCAACCCTGTCAGCCACGAATCCCCACACTGGCTGCAGAACTAGCCTAGTGACGTTGGCCACCGTACTTATCAAGCCTATCTCCGCCTTGCTCAACTTATACACCTTGATCTGAGCCACTGAGAAGAGGGGCCACGCTAACGACCATATTAATGACCACAGAACGCTGGCTATGAGGAACGGCCTGTAACTTCCCTCTGCATGATCGCTTCTCACTATCTTCCTCTCCTTAGGAGCGGGTGAGATGGGTGGGCTGGGGGGAATAAGGCAGACCGTTCCAGCAGCTAAGACGAACTGGCTAACGCCCACTAGGCTGGCGAACCAGTAGCCGAATACATCCATGACCATTCCCGCGATGGGTGAGAACAAGGCGGTTCCCAGTGTCGAGAATGTACTGGTCACACCGGATATCCTCCCCCTCTCCTCCAATGCCGTCAAATCACCTAAGATCGCCAGCCATGCCGAGTTAGACAATCCCATGAATGAGTTCAGCATCGCTCCCGCCGCGTAGAATTCCCAACTCGCCCGGGAGTTGTACACCCAATATATGAACAGGGCTGAAAAGAGGTAGCCAGCCAGCATCAGGGACCTCCTTCTCTTCACAGCCTTATCTACTAACCAGCCCCAGAGGGGCTGCGTTACAGCACTGGAGACACCTCCCAATGAGATGGCCACGGCCACCTCCGTCGGAGAGAGGCCGAACTTATCAACACCGTAAGCGTAGAGCAGGAAAAAGGTGAAGCTCATCGATGTGCCTTGGAAGAAGGAGTTCACAGACAGCCTCAGGGCCTTCTTACCGGTCTCTGATTTGAGCGGTGATGATGGCAAACCATCACCTCAGTGACAAAAGGGCAGACATCATCACCACGAATAGGGTCAGCAGGGAAAGTAACGCAATCTTGTACTCTCTTTCAACGAACATCTTGTAGGAGAGGGTTACCAAGAAACTCGCGGGAGTCGCCACTATGAGGAAGAGCCCAGCCTCCCTGACCAAGGGGTTCCCAGAAATGTGCTCAACTCCGATACCAACTGCAAGAACGGAAAGACCTAGAATAACCCCCCACCTAAGAAGGAAAGGCAGATTCCCCAGATCCGCGTTCAACGAACCACCTCACCATCCCACAAGCTTGATTCCCGCGTAAAGAAGTACCAGTGAGAAGATGAGCTTGATGTACTTGGATTTCATGCCCTTGAGCGACTTAGCACCTAGAGTTGCCCCCGGAATTATCCCTAGTGCGAATCCGAGGACCAAAACTGGATCAACGAACCCCTTGATTGCATAGACAATGCTTCCCGAGGAGGCGGTGAGTCCCACCATGAACGAACTGGTCGCTACTGCCTCTTTTATTGGCATCCCCATGATCAGGTTCATTATAGGGACCTTGAGGACACCCCCTCCTATTCCGAACATCCCAGAGGCCATGCCGGCGAAGAAGGAGGAGAGCACACCGAGGGTCCAGTGTTTTATCTCTCCCTTCTCCTTTGGTCGGGCCAGTGTCCTCGCTAGCATGATGAGGGAGATCGCGATCAGCCCGAAGCCAAAGACCCTCTTCACCAAGCTTGAAGGTAGGCCTATGGTAATAGAGGCTCCAACTATGGCCCCTAAGGCGGTAGAGGGCTCCAGTGTCAGTGCCGCTTTGAGGTTGACTAGCCCCTCCTTGAGGTAAACCGTAGAGCTCGAAGCGGAGGTAACAATTATGGTGAGCAGGCTTGAGGCGATCGCAATTTTGACATCAACTCCCAATACTAGGACCATCAGCGGGACCATGAGAGTCCCGCCTCCTATCCCCGCCATTGAAGAGATAATTCCGACACCGATTCCGCTGAGTATCACCTCTAAGAACCTGATGAGGGGTTCCAATTGAGACCACCTTTACACTTTGGCCTGCCATCTGATCCTTAATAACTTTGGATATTTCACATCGAACGGGGTAAGCCTTGATCCTAGATCTCCTATCCACCAATTCCGGGTCCCACTTGTTGAAGGAGAAGGGGGAGCTCAGGGTGATAGGATCTTGTATAGCTGTAGAGTGGCCCGATATAGCTGAGAAGTTCTGTGAAGGGCTGTGCCTCTCGGCCTGCCCGGAGAGGGATCACATAAACCTGATCGCTCTGAAGGTGGCCTCAATACTTGCTAGAGTGGATGTGAGGAGGATGAGTGTCCTGACAGTTGATGGTAGCCCCCATTGTCTCCATTTACACCACTCAGTGGAGGAAGCAGCTAAGATATCAAGTAAAGAGGTAGCTGTGGAACATGCGGTCCTCCAGAGAGGTAAGATAATTCCTGTATCGGGAAAGGCGGTTAAGGTCGCTAGGTACCTGAGCAGAGTTGAGAATCTCCTCAGAAAGTGCGAGCACGCCGATCCGGACTAACGAACAGAAGTTTTCCAAAATGAGTCCCGAACCCACCTCAACGATGGAGAACTAAGGTCCCAACCGCGCTGGACAGGACCTCGAGGCACCCCGGTCCTCCCCCATCTCAAGGAGATTCCCATCACCTTTTTTATATCGGTGGCCACCGTTGGTGTTGAGGATGATCTATGTCGAGGGTAGCGAGGAGGAAGAAGGTAGAGGGAGTAAAACCGAAGATCTCGCGAGGACTCCCTGTGATGGCTAAGCTGAAGTGTGCAGACAATACTGGGGCGAAGGTACTCATGATTATCGGAGTCCACGGCTACAAGGGACGGAAAGGGAGAATACCCTCAGCTAGCGTCGGAGATATGGTAACTGTGGTCGTCAAGAGGGGCAAGTATGACCTAATGCACAAGCCCATGAAGGCAATAATCGTGAGGCAGAGGAAGCCTTACAGGAGGAAGAACGGCCAGTGGGTTGTCTTCGAGGACAACGCAGCGGTACTAGTTAACGACGATGGCACTCCAAAGGGCTCGGAGTTCAGGGGCCCCATCGCAAAGGAAGCAATCGAGAGGTGGCCTTCATTGGGAGCGGTCTCAGCTCAGGTAGTGTGAGGTGAGTGAATTGCAGAGGACCGTATCGCACAAGCCGAGCAAGCAGAGGAAGTATCTGTACAATGCGCCCCTCCACCATAGGGGCAAGATAATGTCAGCCCACCTCTCCCCGGAACTGAGGGAGAAGTATGGGGTTAGATCTATGCCAATAAGGAAAGGCGACAGGGTCAAGGTGGTCAGGGGAGACTACAAGGGGACTGAGGGAGAAGTCATCTCAGTCGACAGGGAGAAATATAGAATAGCGATTAAGGGACTCATAAGGAAGAAGACGGATGGTACCGAGATACCCATCCCCATCCATCCCTCCAAAGTGGTGATAACGAAGCTGGACCTCAAGGACGACGCCAGAAAGAAAATACTCGAGAGGAAGGGTGTAACCGAGGAAGAGATCGAGGAAATTGTCGAGGAAGAGGAGAGAGCAGAAGCTGAAGAAAAGGAGGCCCCAGAAGAAACCGAGAGGATTGAAGAAGCGCAGGAAGGGGAAAAAACAGGAGAATCCCCGGAAAATCTGAGTGCATCCGATGTGGAAGCTGAAGAAGAGGGAGATGAGTGATTATGGGGAAAATGGGAGGAAGTAGACATTTAAAGAGACTTGCCGCTCCTGGCTACTGGCCTATAGCAAAGAGAGAGAAGGTCTGGGTGGTAAAGCCGAGGCCAGGGCCTCATCCGATGGATCAGGGATTCCCCTTACTTGTGGTGGTCAGGGACATCCTAGAGCTAGCCACTACCGCTAGAGAGGCTAAGAGGATCATCTTCATGAAGAAGATATGGGTGGACGGCAAACCTAGGTATGATTACAAGTACCAAGTTGGCCTGATGGATGTGATCTCCATACCCGACTTGGGTAAACACTATAGGGTAGTTCCCGACCCCTTCAAATTCCTGAAACTCGTGGAGATACCGGAAGAGGAATCCAACCTGAAGGTAGTCAAGGTGATGGGCAAGAGGACGGTTAAGGGAGGGAAGATACAGCTGACCACCCATGATGGGAGGAACTTCTTACTAGAACCTGACTCTGACATGGCCAGATCGATCAAAGTAGGCCATTCCTTGCTGATAGAAGTGCCTTCCCAGGAGATAAAGGGGATCTTCCCGCTGGAGGTGGGTGCTGTAGCCGCAATGATCAGGGGAAGGATGGCTGGTCACATAGGTACGATAAAGGAACTCGCCGAATTCATCGAGTTACAGGACTTGGAAGATCCGAACCTGATCTACAGGGGAACCTCAGAGAACGTCTTGGTCGTTGGGAGGGAGAAGCCAGCGATAAAGGTGAGGTGATCTCATGACCTTGGAGCTTGCAGATGCCGTAGAGGAGAGGTGGAAGAGAAATCCCATGCTCATGCCCCGAGTCATGGCTGTGACCCTGAATATAGCCGTAGGCAGGAGTGGAGAGGTACTCCTGAGGGCTGGTAAGGTACTTGAGGAACTTACTGGACAGAAACCCGTTCAGAGAAGGGCTAAAAGGACTATAAGGGAGTTTGGGATAAGGAAGAGAGAGCCCATAGCGGTTACCGTTACCGTCAGGGGTAAGAAGGCGCTGGAGCTGTTGGACAGGGTAGCGGACGCTGTGGATAGGAGGATCAGGGCCAGTGCATTCGATGAATTCGGTAACTTCGCGTTCGGCATAAAGGAGCACATAGAGATACCCGGGGTCAGGTACAAGGCCGATATCGGGATCTTCGGCATGGATGTCATCGTGACCATGGGAAGGGCCGGCTATAGGGTAGCTAAGAGGAGGATAAAACGCGCGAGGATACCTAGGAGACACAGGTTAACCAAGGAGGAGTCGATGGTCTTCGCGGAAAAGTACTTAAGGCTGAAGGTGGTGTCCGATAGCGAGTGAGGTGAGGGGATAAAATGGCGAAGCCGAGGAGAAAGGTGCGAACGAAGGGCAAAGGCGCCTACGTGTGCAGGAGATGCGGAAGAGTGGGAAGGGGGATAATTCGAAAGTATGGCCTCTACCTCTGCAGGCAGTGCTTCTTGGAAGTAGCTCCCCTCATGGGATGGAAGAAGTATGAGTGAGGTGATCACGGATGACCAGACTTGATCCGTTGGCTGACGCCATGAGCACCCTAACTAACGCTTCTAGAGTCGGGAAGAGGGAGACCATCATAAACATAGCCTCCAAGCTCATAGGAAAGGTTCTCAGGATACTCCAAGAGGAGGGCTACATAGAGGAGTTCGAATACATAGATGATGGGAGAGCTGGGAAGTATAGGGTCAGGTTAAGGGGCAGGATAAACAAAGCAGGAGTTATAAAACCGAGATTCTCGGTGAAGAAGGACGAATTCTTGTACTGGGAGAAGATGTACCTACCAGCCGAGAACGTGGGGGTCATAATAGTTTCCACCAATCAGGGGATCATGAGTCACAGGGAGGCGAAGAGGAGGGGAATAGGAGGAGTCCTCCTCGCGTACTGCTACTGATCGTGAGGTGATGGAGAATGGGCAGATTCCCCAAGGTGGTAACGCAGGCCCAAGAGATTGAGATCCCCATAATCGAGGGTGTTGATGTAGAGGTTGATGGGGCTAGGGTCGTGATCAAGGGCCCCAAGGGCAGGCTTGAGAAGAGGTTCCACGAGGAGTTGGTGGAGATAGTGAAAGAGGGAGATAAAGTTAAAGTGAGAGTTTACGGGAAGAGGAAGTTCCATTACGCTTACTTGGGGACGGTGGCAGCTCACATCAAGAACATGATGAAGGGCGTAACTGAGGGCTTCTCCAAGGAGATGATAATAGTGTACGCTCACTTCCCGATGAAAGTTGAGGTGGACGAGAAGAGGAAGCTTGTCGTGATAAACAACTTCCTCGGGGAGAAGGCTCCTAGATATGCTAAAATCGTCGGAGATACCAAGGTGAGGGTCGAAGGCGATAGGATATATATTGAAGGCATATCCAAGGAGGATGTCGGCCAGACGGCTGCTAACATAAGGCAAGCCACTAGGATAAAGGATAAGGACCCGAGGGTGTTTATGGACGGTATTTACGTGGTGAAGTGAAATGAGCGAGTCGAAGGCGGAGGAGAATAGGATACTCTTACGGAGGTTGAAGAAGAAAAAACCTAGGTTCTTGAACTTAGCTAGATACTGGAGACTGGGCGCAGTCAAGAGCTGGAGAAAACCGAGAGGGATAGACAATAAGCAGAGACTGAAGCTAAAGAGCAGACCCAAGCAGCCAGTAATAGGTTATAAGAACCCCGACGAGATCAGGGGTCTCCATCCATCGGGTAAGAGGCCCGTGATAGTTCACAATGTGAAGGAACTCCGGGATGTAGCGAATAGGTACGGGAACGAGGTCATAATATACATAGCAGGCGCCGTAGGAGGGAGGAAGAGAGCCGCCATAAGGGAGGAGGCGCAGAAGCTGGGCCTCAATCTAGCCAACTAGGGAGGGTGATCTAGGTGAAGCTGGACTACCAGAAGAGACTAGCCGCTAAGGTGGCTGGTGTTGGCTTAGATAGGGTGAAGATAAACCCCGAGAAGATAGATATAATACAGGAGGCGATAACTAGGAGCGATATAAGGAGATTGATAAGGTCTGGAGCCATAGAGATATTGCCTAAGAAGGGAGTGAGTCGAGCTAGGGCTAGGGCAAGGCCGAAGCGCAGGGGTCCGGGAAGGAGAAAGGGTGGCAAATATTCAAGGCTTCCGAGGAAGAGAAGGTGGATAAACAAGATAAGGGCCCTAAGGAGGGAACTCAAGTCGATGAAGGAGAGGGGACTGATAGACGCTAAGATGTACAGGGATCTCTATAGGAGGCTCTCTAGATTCGACAGCGTCGCCCACCTCAGGTCCCACGTAATGAGGGAGGTGAAGGGGGTTGGCTAGATCGGCTAGGTACAAGGTCAGGTTCAGGCGGAGAAGGGAGGGTAAAACCGACTACAAAAAGAGGCTCGCCCTGCTGAAAAGTGGTCTCCCGAGGATGGTGGTCAGGAGGACTAATAGATACATAATAGTGCAGTTCGTTAGGTTCAGACCTGAAGGGGATGAGGTAATAGCCTACGCGTTTTCCAAGGAACTGTCTAGATACGGGTGGCCGTACGGAGGAAAGAATACGCCTGCAGCCTACCTTACAGGATATCTCGCAGCTTTGAGAGCTAAGAAGGCTGGAGTAGAGAAGGCGGTTCTGGATATAGGGAGGTTCCCCTCCACCAAGGGATCTAGGCTTTACGCGGCCCTCAAGGGAGCGTTGGATGCAGGTATAGAGATACCTCACTCTCCCGAGATTCTACCCGAGGAGGACAGGATAAAGGGAGAGCACATAGCCTCTTGGGCATCTTCCCTCAAGGAAGACAATGAGGAGCTCTACAAGAGGCAGTTCTCTCTCTACTTGGCTAGGGAGGCTAAGCCGGAATCGATGCCTGAGGTTTTCGAGAGGGTGCTGTCTCAACTTGAACATGGACCCTCGGGAGGCAATAGTTAAATAAGCAGAGAGCTAATGGAGGTTGAGAAAAATGTCCGCTGAGGGAGAGGCTCAAACCGAGTTGGAGAAAACTTGGACTCCCAAGACCAGGGTGGGCAAGCTCGTCGCTGAAGGAAGGATCAAAAGCATAGATGAGATATTGAGGAGAGGAATACCCATTCAAGAGCCTGAGATAGTCGATCTCCTAGTTCCAGGTCTCAAGGAAGAGATCATAGAGGTAAGGAGAGTCCAAAGGCAGACTGACGCGGGCGAGCTGACTCAGCTCAGAATCGTCGCAGCTGTAGGGGATGGCATGAGTTACGTTGGTGTTGGAAAAGGCAAGGGAAGGGAGTTCAGGATAGCTCTAGCCGACGCTATAAGGAACGCTAAGCTGAACATAGTGAAGGTGCGAAAGGGCTGCGGATCTTGGGAGTGTGGCTGCGGTAGGCCCCACTCCATCCCAGTCACGGTGACCGGATCATCCGGATCTGTTAGGGTTACCTTGATGCCGGCGCCTAGGAAGCTGGGTATAGTAGGTAACGAGACGGCGAAGGTCATACTGGGGTTGGGTGGTCTACAGGATGTCAGGGTGTTCTCAAAGGGCCAGACGAAGAACAGGATGAACTACGCCTTCGCGATACACAACGCGCTCTGGAAGCTCCTCCTGATGACCCTTCCTCAGGACTGGAGGGTCTGATCTAAAGCTTTTTATTCCCTCATTCTAGTCAGGTGGAGAGGCGCGCGCCCGTTAGGCGCGGGAGCGCACGATGTCGGGTGCGCCCCGAGAGGTGATTGGGATTGGAAGAGGTCCCGCTAATGGCCGTTGTGAGGATAAGGGGAAGAGTTGACATAAAGCCGGACATCCGGCACACTCTCGAGATGCTCCACGTGAAGAGGAAGTTCTGGGCTACCGTGGTTCCTCTAACTCCCTCGTACAAGGGCATGCTGCACAAGGTGAAGGACTACACCACCTACGGAGAGATCGATAGGGAGACCCTAATCCAGCTACTCAAGTCCAGAGGGGAGCTTACCCTGGGTGGTAGGTTGACTGACGAGTGGCTGGAGGAGCACAAGGATGAAACCGGATTCTCGAGTATTGAAGAGCTGGTCGACGCTGTAATGAGGGGAGAGGTGAAGCTCCACAAGCTGAAGTGGTTGAAGCCCTACTTCAGGCTTCATCCCCCTAGAGGGGGCTTCAAGAAGACGACGAAGAGGGCGTGGAATGACGGAGGAGAGTTGGGGTACAGAGGGAAGGAGATAAATAAGCTCTTGAGGAGGATGATATGATGCGGACCATACCTAGGAGGAGGAAGAAGAGTAGGAAACTGAGAGGACACAGGCTACATGGATACGGACAGCAGAGACAGCACAGGAGGAGCGGGAGGCAAGGAGGGTTCGGAAAGGCAGGGGTGAAGAAGCACCTCTGGACTTGGATAACAGCCTACGAGCCGGACTACTTCGGTAGGGGGAGGAGGGGATTCAAGAGACCTAGAGCCGTGGTCAGGGAGATAAAGACCGTGAATGTAGGGGAACTAGAGAGGATGCTCCCAGATTTGATGGCCTTGGGATACGCCAAGGAGACGGAAAGGGGTATAGAGATCAACCTCTCCGAAGCCGGGTATGATAAGCTCTTGGGCAGAGGCAGCGTCACCAAGCCCCTACTAGTTAAGGTCGGGCTCGCCACCGAAATGGCTGTCAGAAAGCTTGAAGAAGCTGGAGGAGCCGTGATAACAGAGTCCGGGCTTGAGTGAGGGGGTAAATATGAGTATAATGAGGGAGATAATCGCCAAGATCAACAGAGGAATACCTGAGGTGGAGAAGCCTAAAAGGACCCCCTCCCTCAAGGAAAAGCTCATCTGGACCGCTATAACTCTCCTAATATACTTCTTCCTGACCGAGGTGCCTCTGTATGGGGTTCCCAAGGGCGGATTGGACTTCTTGGCGGAACTGAGGGTGATATTCGCGGGAGCCCAAGGGAGCATAGTCGAGTTAGGTATAGGGCCGGTAGTGACCGCTGGAATAGTCTTGGAGCTACTCGTAGGTAGCAAGATAGTCCAACTAGATCTAACGGATCCAGAGGATAGGAAATTCTTCCAAGAGGCCCAGAGGGTGGCGGCCATATTCTTCATACTCTTCGAGGTCTCCGCCTACACATTGGGAGGGAGGTTCGGCGCCCTCACCACCGAGCAGGCCCTAATGGCTATAGCTCAACTCTCGCTGGGGAGCTTCCTCCTGATGATGCTCGATGATCTGGTCAGCAAGTGGGGGATAGGTAGCGGTATAAGTCTCTTCATTCTGGCCGGGGTAGCCCAGAGGGTCATGTGGGGAACGCTGTCCCCAGCTATAGAGAAGGGGAGTGGCAGGTTCGTCGGTGTGATACCGGCTCTCCTCACCGAGGGAGCTGGGGCCATATACAGGGGGGCTCTCCCGGATCTCTTGGGATTGATCGCGACATTTGCGGTCTTCATAGCAGTCGTCTGGACTTATGAGGTGAGGGTCAACGTTTCAATTGCCCACACTCTCTACGGTGGTTACAGGACCAAGTATCCCATAAGGCTCCTCTACGTCAGCAACGTACCGATAATATTCGCGGCTGCGTTGATAGGGGATATAGACATAATGGCAAAAATCGTGTGGTCTAGAGTCGGGTCCAATCCGGAAGGCTGGCTGAAGTACCTAGTCGACTTCCTAGGGAGGTACGAGGCGGATCCCATCACAGGGAACATGGTACCTGTGTCCGGACTAGCTTACTACTTGGCCACCCCACACGGCCCTGAGGTACTCGTCCAAGATCCGATCAGGGCGCTCGTGTACTTAGTAGTCTTAGTAGGGGCTAGCGTCGCCTTTGCCAAAATATGGGTGATGACGGCTGGAATGGATCCCAGATCCGTCAGCGAGCAGCTCGTCAAACAAGGCATAGTTGTTCCCGGGAGGAGGGCATCTGCCAAGGTGGTAGCTAAGACCATAGAGAAGTACATAGAGGCAGTCACCTACCTCGGTGGATTCATAGTCGGTCTTTTGGCAGCCCTTGCCAACTTCACAGGAGCATTAGGGACTGGAAGCGGGATATTGCTGGCTGTTACCATAGTAGCTGGCTTCTACGAGACGCTAATGCGCGAGCGCGCCTTGGAGATGTACCCGAGGCTGAAGAAATTCATAGGATAGGTGATCTCGGTTGGATCTCTCCCTCATACTCTTTCCCCCCGGATCCATCCTCTTTCTCACATTCCTAGCCTTCGCCATAAGCCTCTCCATCAACTTGCTTAACAAGAGGACCATAGATTACGACAGACTCAGGGAACTCCAGAAGATAGTCAATGAGTACACCAAACTCCAGCGTGAACTAATCAAGGATCCCGAGAACAAAAAGTTGAAGAAGAAGCTTGACAGGATGAAGCCCCAATTCGATGCTGCCCGTTCGGAGATGACCAAAATGAATATGAAGCCCATGCTCTACACTACTCTGCCCATACTCGTTATCTTCTGGGCCCTAGGGAACTTTTACGCCGAAATTCCCGTGGCTAGGCTGCCATTCCCTCTTCCCTTCATAATGGACTATTTCCACGGGAACAGCGCCCTCTCCAACCAGACGGTCGGGTACTTAGGGTACTATATAATCGTATCATTCCTGTTCTCGATGATATTTCAGAAGGTACTGGGAACCTCTCCAACCGAGTAATTTTCTTATATTACTCCTCG
>JACXSR010000063.1:0-2706 GCA_035319845.1 Thermoproteota archaeon | reverse complement strand
GTGAGACCTCCATTTACCAGATACCCGGTGGTTCATGTGCTATCGGTGGGGAGGACACCGTAGCCCGCAGCCTTTTTATAGATATATCTAAAGATATATCTGAAGATATATGTACGACGTGAGGCCGAGGCTCAGGATCAGGGGGATGTTCAAGTACTTGGTTCTCGAGGTGCTGAAGGGCGAGCCCCTCCACGGGTACGAGATAATCCAGAGGATAGGGGAGATGCTGGGAGGGGAATATGAACCGAGTCCCGGAGTGGTCTATCCCACCCTCCAATTGCTGGAAGATATGGACTACGTCGTATCCGAGAGGATCGGCAGGAAGAACGTCTATCACATAACTGAGAAGGGTCTTGACGCCCTGAAATCCCACGAGTCGGAGCTTAAGGGCCTGATGCGGGATATCGAGTCCTTCAGGGAGTTCACGAGAGAAGTGGGGAGGGAGTTCTTCCCGCTCATGAGGAGGCTCGTTGTGTCCTATTCCTCACTCTCAGACGAGGGAAAGGAGAGGATCAGGAGATCCTTCCGAGAGTTGATGGAAGAGGTGAGATCGGTCTTGGGTGAGAGGAATGAGTGAGGCGATTTCGGCTAGGGACCTCACGAAGAGATTCGGGGACCTTGTGGCCGTGAATGGGGTCAGCTTCGATGTGGAGGAAGGTGAGATATTCGGGTTCTTGGGGCCCAACGGGGCTGGAAAGACGACCACGATAAACATGTTGGTCACCATAATGAGGCCCACCGCCGGCGAGGCTTACGTGGCCGGCTACAGCGTGAGGGATGAGCCCGTCAAGGTGAGGGAGAGCATAGGGGTCGTCTTCCAGGATAACACGGTAGACAGGAATCTCACCGGGTGGGAGAACCTCTACATTCACGGTCTGATATACGGCCTCGGAGGGGAGGAACTGAAGAGGAAGGTGAATGAAGCGCTGGAATTCGCGGAGCTCACGAAGTTCAAGGATGTGGTGGTTAAGAACTACAGCGGGGGCATGATGAGGAGACTGGAGATAGCGAGGGCCCTGATGCATCATCCCAAGGTGCTCTTCTTGGACGAGCCGACCATCGGCTTGGATCCCCAGACGAGAGCGAAGATATGGGATTATATCAGGAGGCTGAGGGAGGAGAAGGGCGTTACGATATTCCTGACCACGCACTACATGGATGAGGCCGAGGAGCTATGCGATCGGGTCGCCATAATAGACCACGGTAGGATAGTGGCCATGGGATCCCCCGAGGACCTCAAGAGAGAGTTGGGAGGAGATGCCCTCTACTTGAAGGGATCGGGAGATCTGGAGGGTCTAGCTGAGGAAGCAGTTGATGAGGGCGTAGCCCTGTCCTTCAGGATGCTCGATGGGGCGGTGGCGTTGAGGGTGAGGGACGCATCCAGGGCGATCCCCGCCATCTTCAAACTCGCAAGCGAGCTGGGCATTGCGATAGAGGAGATCAAATATTCCCAGCCTTCCTTGGGCGACGTCTTTCTCCATTACACTGGAAGGGAACTCAGGGACGAGGAAGGGGGCTGGAAGGAGATGGCAAGGATGAGGATCAGGATGAGGGCCAGGGCGAGGAGGTGATGGGATGAACGAGGGAAGGATAGTCTACGCCATGGCATACAGGCAGCTCAAGAGGTACTTAAGGGCGAAATCTAGGCTCCTGGGGACGCTCCTAAATCCCCTCATGTTCTTCCTCTTTCTAGGCCTCGGGTGGAGCGCGGCCTTCAGGGGGAGCGCAGCGAGCCAGCTCTTCGGAGGCCTCGACTACCTCTCCTTCCTGGCCCCCGGCATCGTGATGATGGCTGTCTTCACCAGCAGCCTGGTGGGAGGGATCTCGGTCATATGGGACAGGGAGTTCGGTTTCCTGAAGGAGGTGCTGGTGGCTCCCGCCTCGAGAAGTTACGCCATAATCGGGAGAGCGTTAGGGGACTCCCTCACATCAGTGCTTCAGGGCCTGATAACGATACTATCTCTCTACCTCTTGGCACCTTCACTCAGACTGGAAGGCCTCGTTCCAGTCCTGACTGTGAGCTTCGTAACGGCCATCACCTTCAACGGCTTGGGCATAGCCATAGCCTCCAAGATGAGGAGCCCTGAGGGCTTCCAGCTGATAATGAACCTGATCACCCTACCGCTGATATTCCTGAGCGGGGCCTTCTACCCCATCGACAACCTGCCAGCCTACGTGAAGCCGATCTTCTACGCTAACCCGCTCACTTTCGCGGTTGATCTCGCCAGATTCTACCTCACAGGTATCTCCTCACTTAATCCTGTCGTGGACTGGATCGTGCTGCTGGGCGTCAGCGCCGTCTTTCTCCTGGCCTCGATAAGGGTTTTCAGGAGGAGCACGATAGATTGACCACCGTACCTCTGGAATTTCTCCTCTCACGAGCATAATTCCTCCTCCCTTCCTCTTTTCTAACGCCCGGATGAAGCTTCACTCCCTCCGTGAAAGCTAAGAGAGTTCACAAGGTAGAATGCGCTATGGAAAATGGTGAGGATCGTGTTTCTGAAGATGAGAAGACCTTGACGCTCTTGAGTAGAAGTCCTTAAGCTTCGGATCGCGCGATGATGCACACTAGTCCCCGATGGATTGAGCGAAATCCCTTGGATCTATTCTCCTGAGTCTAGGCACGGAGTCGTACACCGAATCGGTGGATAGGAGATCTTATCAGGATCCATCAATAGGGCAGTGGCCGCGTAGTAGGCATTGAAG
>JACXSR010000115.1:0-2739 GCA_035319845.1 Thermoproteota archaeon | reverse complement strand
AGCCTTTTTTCCTTTCCGGTGGGGGTCACCGATCTTAGGCATTTCACGGGTCTGCTTGAAGTCACTGGGTCCTAGGGAACCTAAGCGGTGAGCGGCTTACCTGATCACCTCTGAAGTCAGCCGTAGCCTAAGAGAACCCCTTCGGCTCCTTGAGAGACCCACTTGACGAGTAGCCCCTGCTTAGATATCCAAGACCTGTATCCCGACCCCTCAAACACCGTACAGTCGAAGGTCCCGGCGGGAACCGTCACGGTCTCTTCTCCGACATACCTCATTCCCTTACCGCTGACGGGCGCGCTGGCGCCCGGCTGAGAGGAGCAGGGCACTTCTTTTCTGCCAACTCCGGGAATGGACACAGCCACCTTCACGCACTCCCCCGTCGCTTTATCGTACCAGATCTCCATCTCGCTCCTCTGAGGTCCCTCCACAGTGACTCTCTGATGATAGCAGAGCTTACCGTCGACCGCTTCCTCCCCCAAGTTCTCGAATGTGTACACGATCTCCGTCCCTTTTATCCTCACCCTGTACTTCAGCCACCTGTATCTGAAGAACCCCGTCTCGTATTTTGGGGCGGCTGTGGTGGTCTCCCTACTGCTGGTGACCTCTTTTGTGGTTGATTGCTTGGTTCTGGTCCTCGTGGGCTGCGGTGATGTACCAAGGACCTTCTGCTTGGGTTTTGGTTTCTGCTTGGATTTCGGCCTTGGCTTCGGTGTGGGCGTGAACGGTTGCGAGGAGGATGATGTCTGGCCTGTAGTCTCTCCCTGAAGGAGCGAGTATCCTATGTACACGAAGATAAGGACTGCTATGGCTATGAGAACGATGGCGGCTGCCTTGGCACCGCTCATCGTCCTACCCCTCACTTCCGGGCTTCGTAACTTAAAAATATGATAATCTGTTTAGTTGTCTAACCAGTTTCATTGACCGATAGGTCCCGACACCTGGAGAAGAGTTCCACTATCGCGCTCAGCAGCACTACCTCCATAGCGTCCGCGGGTGGTTCGATCGAGTAGGCATCTAACAGCTTCTCACCAACCATCAAGACTTCTTCCAAGGACTTTTTGATGTCGGGATCCCTCTCCGCCCTGGAAATTCGCCTCAATCTCTCCAGTTCACGCCTCACAGCCATTCTAAGAGTGGGCGCTGACCTCCCCATTCTCCCATCAGCTCCCTCGTGGTGATGTAGATGGTGGAGCTGGGAAGAGAGGGGTGCTTCACCAGCTCAACCTTCACCGCCTCTCCCAAGGGGCTCATCCTGATCAGGGTATGGACCGTGTGGGAGTGGTACCTACCTCCTATGGGATGGGTTGATCCCCTGTTAACGGATAGAACCGTCGCCCTCCTAGTCAGATCCCTGATCCTCCAGCTGAGATCGGGTCTTCCGCCGTGAAGGAACGGGTCAAATATCAGCATCACGGGGACGCTCAGGTGAGCGGCTGCGTCCACCAGCGCCAATACGTCCTCGACCTTGAAACCCCTAGCTATCCTGAAGTTGGTCTCCACTAGGCTCCAATCGATTCCCAGCCTTCTGGCCATAGATCTGAGCAGGTATGGATCCAAGCCGGAGAACTCCTGGGCGTGTATCGCGACTACCTCCTCCTCCACCAAGGAGAGGATGAGCCTGTGGTAAAGTAGCTTCAAGATGCCGAAGCTGGGGGAGTAGAACTCCGTGAGTGAGCTCCTCTCCACCCCACCTCCCAGCAGCTCATCCAGATCCGGTATGCCCGTGGGCAGGCGGTCCACGCAGCACCGGCTCCCAGATAATTGAAGCGGTTCGGCATTGATGGGGTTAATCCGGGCGCCCGTGAAACTTTCCTGTTACAGGGTTCTCCTGCCCACCATGAGCAGGATCGCATCAGCAAGCCAAATGGCTGATAATGTCCCTAGCACGATGCTTCCTTCCCTCCAACCCAGCAGAAGGGGAGCCAGACCCAAGAAGAAGTAGAACCCGGACTCAATGCTGAAAATGGCCGCGATTATGTTCCTGCCGAAGGTCTCAGAGGTCCAGTGGGAGGGAGCATCCGGAAGCATCACCGCGTAGACGGAGGAGTTGAGCAAGGCGGATCCGGAGAAGGAGATCACGTATATCAGGGCGTTTAGAATTCCGGTCCACCCGGAGGTGGTCCATAGGACGAGTACAACTGCCATCAGGAGGGGCAAATTAAGGAAGAGGAATGAGAGGGTTTTGATGACCGCCACCTTGGATCTGGTTAGGGGAAGCAGGTACAGGGCCTTGGCCCCGGAGGACTCTGATATGTAGAGGTAGACCACCGAGAACCCTCCAAGTCCTCCCACCGAGAGCATGAAGAGGGATGCATAATTAGGGCCGAGGAAATCCCCCAGAAAGGTCGTCTGAGGTGATATCAGCGATATCGGAAATACTAGGGAGTATATTATCAGGGAGGCCAAGACCCTCGGAGTCCTGAAGACTATCTTCATCTCCCTGAGTAGGGCCGCCCACAGACCGTGAGTTAAGCTCCACCCGGGAGGATGGAGGGGCGCCGGCACCCCCTCCACGGAGATCCTCCCCCAGAATCTCCTAGAACCTAGGATCATGATCGCCACTGAGGAGAGGAGGAGAGCCGATGACGATATGAGGGCCCGGGGGGAGGTGAGGTGGCAAAAGCTCAGGGGTACTATCCACTCTGGTATGTGGGCTCCAGTTCTGACGGAGCTCAGGAACCAGGAAGCCACGGGGCCTATGGCGAACCCCAAGCTTAGGAGGGATAGCCAGGCGAAGGT
>JACXSR010000081.1:0-2839 GCA_035319845.1 Thermoproteota archaeon | reverse complement strand
ATGGAGGCTATGGCCCTAACCATCCCCTCCGGATTCTCGTGCTGGAACACGTTCCTCCCGAAGGCCACTCCAGCAGCTCCCGCCTCCATTGCACCGGCGACCATCCTCAGCACATCCATGTAATCCCTCATCTTGGGACCTCCAGCTATTATGACGGGGATGCTCACCCCCCTAGTGACGATTTTGAAGGTATCCGGGTCCCCTGTGTAGGGAACCTTGACGATATCGGCGCCCAGCTCCGCTCCAACTCTAGCTACATGGGCGATGAGATTCGGGTCGTACTTATCGGTGATATTGGGTCCTCTAGCATACATCATCGCTAGGAGAGGCATGCCCAGCTCGTCCGCTTCTGCCGCTACCTCCCCCAGCTTGACGAGCATGTCAGGTTCACTGGGCTCCCCTCCAACATTCACGTGAACGCTAACACCGTCAGCACCTAGCCTAACCGCCTCGAGAACATCTCCTACCCTAACCTTCCTGTTAGGCTCTGGGCCGAGGGATGTACTGGCCGAGAGGTGCATCAGGACTGGAAGATAGACCTTCCTAAGGGACTTGATCATGCCCTTGTGAAGGACGACGCATGTGGCACCGCCCATGGAAACCTTTTCCACAGCTCTCTCCACACTCTCTAAACCCCTTATAGGCCCATCTGTTAGGCCATGATCCATGGGAACACAGAGGATTTTGCCATCCCTCATTATCCTAGATAACCTTACTTCCTTGCCCCACATGGCGATCGATCAGCGGACCGGCGGATGAATTATAAGAGTCCCTGCAACCGAAGCTGTAGACATGAAAGCCCTGACCCTTTCGCTGAACTTCAGCTTGGTCATCCTGTCAGCTTACATGTTGTACAGCATCCTCAGAGCTGTGAGGGGGTTCAAAGATCTCCCTGTCCCGGACCGGACTTCGCGTTGCGAAAAGAGGCTGTCCGTGATAATTCCAGCGAGGAATGAGGAGGGGAGGATAGGGGATGCGCTGACCTCGATCTTGAGGGAGCTGGATTACGACGATGAAGTCATAGTAGTGGACGATGCCAGCTCGGATAATACCTTCTTGGAGGCGTTGAACCATTGCGATGAGAGGTGCATACTGGTGAGGGTCTTAGAGAGGCCGGAGGGATGGAGTGGAAAATCTTGGGCGTGCTATCAAGGTTATCTACACTCCAAGGGGGAAATCCTCCTCTTCATGGACGCGGATGTCACCGTGAGGGGGAGATTGGGTGGAATATGCGATCTACTCGAGGAGTATGATGCGCTATCCCAAGTTCCTAGGATAAGGTGCGACTCACTGGCCTGCGGTTCCATAGAAATAGCCTTCACCTCCCTCCTTAGACTCACCTACCCGTACTGGAACATGACCAGAGACAAGGCTTGGCTCGCTGGGGCTTTCATGTGGTGGAGAAGGTCGTCCTACGAACTCGTTGGCACACACGAGTCCGTCAGGAACAGTCCAGTTGAGGATGCGGAGCTGGGTAGGAGGGCTGCGGAGAGAGGGATGAAAATAACGTTCTTTCAGGGTAGGATAGCCGAGAGCTCGTGGATCACATCTTGGCGCGAAGGTATGATCACCCTAACAAGGGTGCTCGCGGCAAGGGCACCTGAACCGCTGTCAGCACTTTTAGCAGCGCTATTGCTGGTTTACGTCGCGTTGATGGCCTACCTGTCTCCAGCGACGGCGATCTTGGGCTACACCAATCCGCTAATTTCGGTCATCTACCTGACTTCCGTGTATGGGTACGCCGTCATCTCATTTAAGGAGGTGGAGGCGAACCCTCTATCCCTAATTCTAGCACCAATTGGCCTGATTTTGCTCTCTATAGCTATGGTGAGGACCTCTCGCGGCGCCAAAATAGAGTGGAAGGGCAGAACCCTGAACCTATCCAAGTAATTCCCCAAACATCTTTCTCTCCTTACATACGGGGCAGTACCAAACGAGCTCCGCGTATCTCTCGTCACCTTTCTCCCTTATCCTTTGCTCTAGCTTCTGAATCATCCTCACCGTTCCCTCAAGTGGGGCACCGCATCCCCTGCACCTTGCTATTTCGTCTTCACATTCCTCGACGAACTCCCCAGTGATTAGGAGGTGGGGATTAATCTCCCTACTCAGCTTTATAGCGCTCTCCGGGCAGGATCTCTCACAAGATCCGCAGCCCACGCATAGCTGGTGGGAGAACTCGAGCCTGAGCACATCTCCATCTCTCACGATCCTGAGGGCCTTGGTAGGGCAGACCTTGGGACATACGCCGCACAGCGTGCATTCATCGGAGACGGATATCCTAAAGAAGTTGAGGTGTTTTAGCCCGATCCACTCGTCCCTGTCCTCCAATTCCGTTGCGATCAGAGTCGCCTCCAGAGATGCATGTTCATTCAACCTCTTCACTTGGATAGGTCTCCTTTCGGCATGAGGCAAGGATTCTAGCTCCTCCAAGTACGGGTCCAGCAGGTCCAGCCCCACCCCTCTGAATTCCAATCCACACTCCTCGGTCAGTAATACTGCTACAAGGGGGAAGGACCTCTCTTGGGATCTGATGACACTTCCCTCCCTGACTTCCTCGAGTTTGGACAGGGGAACTGCATACACAACATTGGACCCGCTTAGGATCTTCCTGAAACCGGAAAGCGAGAAGCTTGGTGGGGTCAGGAAGCCTGCGGGGCACGCGTTGACGCACGCCCCGCACTCGGTGCATCTACTCAGATCAATTTTAACGGGTTTCTCCTTAATTATTGCTTTCTCCGGACAGCTATCGACGCAGAGATAGCAGTGGTCGAGGCTTGCACATCTACTATCCACCAAGGGAGCGTCCATGTAATCGAAAGATGCCTTGGCCATTCTTTTG
>JACXSR010000122.1:0-2870 GCA_035319845.1 Thermoproteota archaeon | reverse complement strand
CCCTCTATCCCTCCGAAGTAGAAATCCCTCCTCCACTCCTCCCCTTCCCTCGGGTGGCCGAAGCTGGGGTCCGCGTAAATCCAGCCGAGGGGCTCCACGTAGAGCTGAGCCCAGTCATGCATTCCCCACCTCACCGGGTTTGCATACCATCCTGACTGCCATCTAGCGGGAATTCCAGCTATCCGAAGCATTGTGATCAGGAGGATAGCCTGAATTCCACAGTCCCCTCTCCGATTGATGAAGGCGAATTCGCTTATGTCGTCGAAGAGGGCGTAGTCGTGGACGTATGTGTAGGTCGTGTTATCGATCACCCAGTTCCAGATCCTCCTCGCCCTCTCGCGTGGCTCATCGATGTCGGAGACCAGCGAGTTGACAAGCTCCCTTAACTTCCTGAAGGTGATGTGCGGTATCCTCTCCTCCAAGTGGTGGGATCGCGGTCTCCCATCCAGATCGTCCACTCCCTCCTCGTGATTCGGAGCTCGAGGCACCACCTCCACCTCGTATTCCACCCAAGCCCTAATCCCATCCCCCGACTGGGTCACCTCAAAATACGCCGTTCTCTGGGGGTGGTCCTCGATGGAGATGTAGGGCTCCCTGCTGTAGGAGAGCACCCTCACTCTGGGATGGAGGGCACTCCTCCTCGGGATGGGCAGCCACACCTTAACCCTCTCACCCCTTGGAACCGCGTCCCTCTTCACACTGAGCTCCGCCCTCACCCTGAGGGTCAGGGGAGTGGCCTCCCCCCTCAGCACCTCCATAGCCCTCTCCCTGAGGGCCCTCCTAGCCTCCTCCCTGACACCATTTTCCTCCTCATACCTCTCCTTGAGTTCCGGGCAGAGCCATATCATGTTGGGGAGGAACCTCTCGAAGATCCTAGTTTCCCTCTCCAGTCTGATATTGTCGACGCACCCAGATACCAGCAGTCTCCCAAACTCCTCACGATCCAAGCCCCTGATCCGCTCAGATGCAATTTTGAAGGCCTCTTCCTCGCTGTAGGGATACTGGAGTGGCCACCTAGCCAATCTATCCAGCTCGAACTCCAGCCTCCTCCTGTAATCCCCTTCCGCGGAACTAACGAGCTCTGCTATCAAGCGCCTGGCCTCTGAATGCCGTCCTTCTCTTATCAGCGTCTCCAGCTCCTCCGGCAACCGGTATCTCATGAAGTCCAAGACGTTCGCCATCAACTCACCTCATCCTCCAGTACCATAGGAGGGCAGCTATTGTCTTCACATCTGAGATCTCGTTGCTTCCGATCATTTGAACAGCTCTGTCGATGGGAAGCTCATGGACCTCTATCTTCTCCGAAGGTTCGGGATGCATCTCCCCCTTGGAGAGGTCTGTGGCTAGGAAAAAGTGCATCTTCTCCGTCCCGTAGCCGGGAACCAAGTAGGCTTCGAACATCTTCTTCAGTTTCCCGGCCCTCAGACCTGTCTCCTCCTCTAATTCCCTGAGGGCGCATTCCTCTGGTGATTCCCCCTCCTCAAGGGTGCCGGCGGGGATCTCCCATATGTAATCGTTGAGTGGGTAGCGGTACTGCCTTATCAGGAACACGCTATCCCCATTCACTGGGAGGATGGATACCGAGCCGCGATGCCTCACCACCTCTCGTACCTTACCGTCGAACTCCCTTACCTCTAAGGTGACGACTCTCCCCCTGTAGAGGAGCTTCAACTCACCGTTTGCGGGCATGAATCATACCTAGACATCAACTGGCCCTTCTTTATATCGCCAGCGTCTTCCCACGTGGCCGTGTGTCCAAGCATCCCCCGGACCGGAGTGGGTTATGTGGTATATGGGATCCTCTAAGGGCCTGATTTGGCCCAAGAACGTAATTGTGGTTGCTAAGAGATGGTCACTGAATAAACACGCAGTATTCCTAGCCCTCGGGTCTCCACCCCATTATATCTGCCACCACCAAGGCGAACCTCCTTATCTCATCCTGGGCGTGGATGTCGGTTCTCAGCTCTAGAAAATGATGCCAGTCTGACTGCCTACCGCTCACGAATAAGGCCGTTTTCAGGGCCGCTGGCAGTACATAGCGGGCGTCCTCCCTCTTCACGCCCATCTCCAAGAGTTTCGAGTAGACCTCGTAGCTGAGCTGGGCGTGCCTCCTCATAACTTTCAGGGCCTCCTCGTCCACGGTCTTGGGGAAGATGAATCCGTCAGGCTTGGTGTACCTCCCGGACCTCTGGGTGAAGCTCAACCTCCTGTGCCTCACGAACTGATGGGAGGCTACACGGGACATCTCCGTCCAGAACGAGTAGAATCCGTGCCTCGGATCCTCATACCCCGAGCTGTTAAAAGCGTAAACTAGTGGATCCTCACTCACCTTCCTCATCTCCACCTCGAGCGCGGGCTTGGAGTCTACCAAGAGGCCAGCAGCTTCAGCTACTATGGGAGTGGTCTTCAGCGCCTCTCTGGCTATGAACGAGGCCTTGGAGTCTACCATCATCTCCAGAGCAGTTCGGGGATTCAGTGAAAGGATCACCTCCCCCGCCACCTCGCCGGCCTCCACATACTTGTAGTGGAACAGGAGTGAGGTTAGCTCACTCCATTCGGCATCGAGCCACACCCTCACTAGAGAATGCTCTAAGACGGAGAGATGTCCTGCTCTCACGATGTTAGTGAGAAGTCTCCTAACCCTACTCTCGTCCTTCAGCTCCTCCGCTATATCCTCGGGCCCTCCCACCTTCCTAGAGACCCGCGTCGCCAAGTACATGAGGCCCTCTCCGCCTACTATTTCCACCCTGAGTACCTTCATCCCGTCGGCATCGGAGGCGAGAAAATAAAGCGATGTGGATTCGACCTTCCGCCTTGGTAGGAGGTCCTTCGAGCGTAAACGATTCCGACGATGATCTTCGATCGACTAG
>JACXSR010000165.1:0-2870 GCA_035319845.1 Thermoproteota archaeon | reverse complement strand
GCAAACCTACGATCCACTGCTGGAGAACAGTATAGGTAGGCTGGTTACCGTGAGGGTGGATGATGTAGAGGGGGAGAGGAAGTTCTACCAAGGCGTGCTGGCGGAATACTCCGATAAATATCTGTACGTGCTTGATGTTGATTACAGGCTCCAGATGATGGCCACCTTCTCGGGAACTCTCAAGAGCGCCCCCTTGGTCAAGGTATTCGGCAGGTACCTGCAACTGGGTGATCACTTGAGCGTGGAGATGAGAAAGGAGGGAGCTACGCTGAGGAATATCTGGCAAAGGCCAATCAAGGTGGAGAAAATAACGGCCGGTGATAAGGAGGTCAGGATTGACAGGGTGATCTTCCCGGGTGAGGAGGTCCGCGCGGAGGTCCCCTCCACCGACTTCACCGTACACTATGAGATATCCTTAGAGGCCGATGTGGTATGGCCGAGGAGCAGGGCGGTCATAGTGGGCTTGGGAGATTACCCGCCAGACATACTGGGGAGCATCTTAGGAGGCGTGAAGCTGAAGGATCTGAGGAGGATAGTCTAGTTCGGAGGAGCGTCCCCGGCCCCAACGCCACCTTTTTGAATACTAACCCCAGAAGCTCGTCAGAATCGGGTCCAACGAATCCGAGACAGGGATTTCCTGGCCTTCCTTGGTTAAATGAGTTATTAATGAATGTCCTTCCACTCGGATCCGTTATGTCCATAGCGCCGGGCAGCCCCCCGAGACCAGGTGGATTGCCATCCCCGCCATTCCCGCCGTTGGAGGCTGATTCCACCCTAGCTGTTCCATCCTTTCCATTTCTCATCGTGCCTATCCCGTGATCTCCCGATCTGGCCGTCACGTTGCCTCCTCTGCCCCCTTTACCTCCCTTCTTGAAGGTCTCGCTTTCGTAGATGCATCCAGTTCCTCCATTGCCCCCGTTCCCTCCCGATACGGAGATGTTCCCACCATCCCCTCCCTCAAAACCAGATGTTGGAGCGATTGTATTGGGCGATAAGAGCACGGAATTGCCGCCTTTCCCTGCTGTTGCTCTCGCATTACCGCCCACCCCTCCATCGCAGGATGTTGCGTTCCCATTGCCCCCGTTCCCCGGTAAAGCCTCAGCATTACCGCCGTCCCCAGCTGTCCCCCCGTTTATCGAGGGAATGGGACCCGCGAAGTCGCTCACAGTCAACCGGTAGAACCCTCCTCCACCATCTCCAGCCTCTGCCACCGCGTCTCCGCCTTTATGTCCCGGACATCCATCCCTTCCATCAGCCCCCCAGGCTCTAGCGTCTCCTCCCCGACCTCCTTCACCTAAGATTACTCTGCTGGCTCCCTTGAACTCAAGGTGCCCATCTACATCGATCAGGAACGCACCTCCCCAACCGCCCCGTCCGCCCCTCGCTCTAGCACCTCCGTCACTTCCCGGGGAGGCCACTGCATACCCACCCCTTCCGCCGTCTCCCGTCCGGAAGGTTGTGGTCTCCACCACTAGATTCCCTTTAGGTCCCAAACCGAGCTCAAAACCCTCCACCAGTATGGAAAGGCCCACGCCATGCTCCCCATTACCCGCTTCGACCTCGCCATTGGCGGTCCGGTTACACCCGTTCCTCCCTCCCCTCGATCTGAAATAGCTGTTCTTAAGGTATATGTCACCCCAAGTCGAGAGTACCCAAGTCTTCTTAGGCCTGTAAATCCGTTGCCAGACGCATCCACCTTTATCCCTTTGAATGAATCTAGAGTTCTTTATTATCACGAAATTCAGTTTCCGTTGCTTTACTACTGGATTAGGCGGCACCCAAGGGAGCCACTTTGGTTTGTTATCCTTTCCTGGGGGGATATGAGATGCGCCTCTAATGGTCTGATTGTTCTCGATCCTCTTACTGATTTCCGTCGGATTTGGACCATTAGAAACCATTATCTCCCCACTAGAGGTGATATTCCCTTCTATTATGACGTCTCCAGTGCCCCAAAGCAGTATGCCGGGTGAGATAGAGTCCTCCGTGCTATAATTAGATGGGATCGCTCCGAGAGAGCTGGATGGGCATGAGTTGTCGATCTCACCCCTCAGAGTCAAATTGGATGATGAGAGGAGGGCCAGGGCCATGCATTCCCCTCTGATGACCCCTGTGATCTCCAGAGGGCCGAGAGAGATGAGCATCGTATCTCCATCTAGGTGGACCACTGCTTCGGGACCCAGTTCCACGGAGGAGGCGATTATCCTTCCCTTCATCCTCACCTCCCCACTGAGTTCGAGGCGAGGGGCCGCCGTCGAGAGGATCCTGTCGTATCCCCGCTGATATGCGTCCCTAGTGCTGTTCCTATCGCTACCCATTGCTATCAGGACCGTCTGTCCCTCTCTCCAGACATCGCGTAACTCCAGTAGAAAGCTCGCTCCCTCTTTCCTCACAGCCGACGTTATGGAGGAATTCAGGAGAGATTTCACTATCCCACCGGTACCCTCGTAGGCATCGGGGCCTCCCAAGATCAGTATCAAACTGGCCATCCTCTGAGTCGAGAACTCGGATGGATGGAGGCTCATTACACTGAATCCTAGATGCCTCAATTCCTCCAAAAAATCATGAGCCAATCCCATGTCAACGGAATTGCCCAAGACAACCAATTCGGAGTTACTCTTCAGAACTACTTCTTGGGTAGTTCGGGTCTGAGTGGGAAAAAGGATGAGAACTACCATCAAGGATACCAATAAGGAGAGAACTCGGGATTTCACGGTTTATTTAACCATTGAGAAATAAAAAATTTCTGATTAAAATATTGTTGATGGGTCTACAGGATCAGAAGATTATGGAAAAGAGGGCTCCCTCCCCGTAGGCCAGATCCTTTATTGAGAGGACTCCTTTCAGTTTCCCCTCCTCGTCTAGCACCACGA
>JACXSR010000080.1:0-2953 GCA_035319845.1 Thermoproteota archaeon | reverse complement strand
CTGTTCAGCAGGCCGGCATGCTCCAAGGTGACTTGATACTCGGCTAACCTCGTCAGCTCGAGGGATGGGAGGGCCTCCTCCAGACCACCTGCGGCGAATATTCTAACGTGAATGACGAGGCTGCCTGGTCCCCCTCCTCGGCCATGGCCTTGAGAAGCTCAATGAAGCTCCCTTTCGTCTCCTCAAATGGGGTCTCTCCTCCGAACTGGAGCAGGATGGCTTGAGCTGAGAACTCCCTCAATCTTCCCGCTAGCTCCTTCTCCTTTCCATGCTCGACCATGAAGTGGTGGGTTGCACCTCCACTCAAGGTCAGGGAGGTCGCCTCCGTAGCTGCCGCGATGCTGGAACATATTACGTTCTTTGAGGACACGACAGCCACTTTATTGAGGTCCAGGTCTGCTAGGGCTTTCCCAACGAGCCTTCCGGTCAGAGCTCGTAGGTATATCTCCTCCTCGAATGTCGTCAGGGGCACATGGATCAACAAAGTTAGACCGATTAGACTTTTACGCGCGTCATATCCCCTCCTTGGATGCCTCCTGAAATACCCTCTGCAGCTCTCTGAGGACCGAGAATGGATGCTTCCTCAATTTACCCCTCGGTATTCCAGCTTCCATTGCTAGCATGGACTCTAAGAGGGCCAGTCCCTTGGCCACCCCCCTGAACCTGCCCGCGGGTCCAAAGATCATGAAATCAGCTCCTCTCATCCTCAGGTAGGAGAGAGCTGCCGTCAGCATGGGATATGCTTCATCTCCGTACCTCTTCCTGCTGAGGAAGGCTAGAGCATTAGCTGGAGCGCAGCCCACCACATACCCCCTAGATCTGAGGAAGCTCATGGACTCGGCCACCGAAGCTAGGGATGCTGGGTCGAGTACAACCACATCAACCAGGAATTCCTCCACCCCCGCATTCTCAGCCATAGGGATAAGTTTCTCCAAGATGGACAGCTTTACCTCCGGTTTCAGGCTTTCCAGCGCGTTCTTGGGATCGAAGGCCACCAAGACGGCCTTCGTTATACCAGATGACCTGATGGCATCTAGCTCCTCTTGGGTGCTGTCGGGGTATATGGCGTTAGCTATAGCTAGATCGGACAGACCAAGATCGCTGGCGACGCGGTAGGCGTGAGCCCTCACCTCCGGATCGATCCCGTCCACAAGCAGGGGAACCTCGAACTGGGATGCGAACTTCAGGTACGGCTCCGCCGCGACCTTACTGGTTATGATTACGTCTAAAGCGTAGGGAAAGTTCAATTCCTTAGCTATCCTCAAATCGGATTCTATGAGCTTCCTCTCGGCCTCTACATCGAATACACCCCTTTCATGGTCCTTGACCCTCCTGTCTCCCCTGTAAAAGATGGATCCTATCATCAGAGGAGGATTCTCCCCGAGCTTACCCCCTAATCGCATAGAACTAACCTCCCAGGAGCTCCAGCACCCTCGAGTGGTTCTTGGGTGAGCTGATTATGATTCCCTTCACGAGGCCGGACTCCTCAAGGGTGTCCATGAGTTCCCTGTAGTCCACTTCAAGTACCTCCTCGATGTCCATAGCCTTGAGCACCGATTCATCCATCTCCGCCAAGGTGAGCATGAGCATGGTGTAGAGAGGGGTGTCCCCAACGAATTCGGCTATTGGGTGGAGTTCCTCTACACGCTGTACTGGTTGAGTGACCACGAAGTCAGCGCCAGCTTCCAGCTTAGCCCTGAGTCTCTCACTCGGCCTCAGTGAGGTGGCGACGCCGAGATTCACCCTCACACCCCATTCCTTCACTAGGGTTATTGCCCTCACGGCATCCAGACCTGTGGGCTCCCCTATGACGGGAGGATCGCCTCCCACCAGCAGGACCCTCTCCATGCCCAGCTCAGCGAGGCCCATCATCTCGGAGAGCAGGGCCAACTCATTTCTGTCTATCAGCCTGTAGTTGGGGATCGCCTCCACCCCGATGTTCCTCAACAGCAGGGCAAGGGCGAGGGAGGATGGAGCCGGTCTCCCGAAGGGGGAGTCGGGTATGGAGATGAAATCTACCTTACCTATGAGGGATGCCACCCTCCTGAGGAACCTAGATTTAGGTGATGGGGGGACTTCCACTCCTATCTCCAAATCAGACCACCTCCAAGATCGGGGAAACGATCTCCTGCCTGTTCACATCAACCAACCCCCTAGGAGTCAGCTTCAGCCTAGGGATCACAGAGAGGGCAAGGAAGGAGAGCTCCATGAAGGGATCCTCCCTAGTCCCCCCAATGGATTTATAAGCGCGATAAAGCTCCTCCTCCAGCGATACCACCTCCTCGGCCGATAGATCCGACATGAGACCTCCGATTGGGAGGGGGAGGATGGAAATCAGCCTGCCACCCGACACGACCGCCTGACCACCACCTACCCGCTCGATCTCACGGGCTGCTAGCACCATATCGCTCAGATCGCTGCCGGCCACTATTAGATTGTGGCTGTCATGGGCGACCGTGGATGCTATGGCTCCCCCAATCCCAAATCCTCTGACGAACCCTCTTCCGATGTGTCCCGTCCTTCCATGCCTCTCTATCACCGCCAAGTGTTGAACTTCGCCCTGTGCCCTGATCAACCCCTCCTCTACGGGGAGCCATTCCTCACTTCCTTCCGTGAGGAGGGAACCCGTCAGCTCGATGACCCTGACTCTAGCCCTTCTTCCACGAGCCTTGATGGCCAGATCATCTGGTGAGAGGGGAGGGAGCTTCATGGTGCCTATCCTCCTTGCCTTCTGGGCCTTGAATAGGGGCCTCCCGTTGGAGGCCACGAGCCTCCCCCCTATGTAGACCCTCAATGCCTCGAACCTCCTGAGATCCTTTACTATCACCAGATCAGCTATCTTACCGGGGGCGATGCCATCCAGCTCTCTCAGACCGAACCTCTCGGCCACATTTATCGTCGCAGCCTGAACAGCCTCTACGGGATCGAGACCTTCCTCAACGGCTCTCCTGAG
>JACXSR010000149.1:0-2962 GCA_035319845.1 Thermoproteota archaeon | reverse complement strand
GATGCCCCGTAGAGCGTGGTCATCGGGACTAGGATGCGCTTCCTTCCGACCGTATCGGCGAGATATCCTCCCACCAGTCTGGAGAAGGCGAGAACCACGGTCCCAACCATCACTACGAGGCCCACCTCGACAGGGCTCCCTCCCAGTTCCAGGACGTAGAGGGAAGAGTAGACCCCGGTGGCAGATGTGAAGGGGCTCATGATGGCCCATGTTGCTGCCATCACCCCTAAATTCCTCCGGATCACTCGCTTCTCCATTGAAGACACCTATCGCGGGCGAAATTGAGGGTCAAGCCTCCTCAAGCCACCTCAGGTACTCCTCCAGGTTTACCCGCTCCGCTCCTATGGTCGTGGGCTCACCGTGGCCGGGCAGGACCGCGGTCGATGGATGGAGGTCCATCAGCTTCAGCAGGCTCTCCCTCATCCTCCCAGGATCCCCGTGCTTGAAATCGGTCCTCCCGATGTTCCCCTTGAAGAGGGTGTCTCCCGTGAAAACGGCCCTTATCCTCCCCACGTAGTAGCACACGCTGCCTGGGGTGTGGCCGGGGGTATGCAGGGGCTCGATCGTGAGCGAATCGATCCCCACCACCCCCTCAAGCGGCTCCAAGTTGGGGGGAGGACCCATGTTCAGGGGCCAGAAGTCCTCGAGGATTGATATGTCGTCCTCGTGCGCGAGAGCCCGGACATCGAGGTGATCCAGCAGCTCGGGGAGTCCCGCGAGGTGATCGAAGTGCGTGTGAGTAAGCAGGACGAGTCTCAGGGAGACGCCCTCCCTGCCCAAGGTATTCAGGATCTCCTCGGCCGGAGGTCCGGCGTCTATCAAGACAGCGTTTCCCTCCTCCCCGATGATCAGGTAAGCTAGGCTGTCATAAGGGCCGCAGCAGATCCTGACCACACGGCTCATCCTAATCCCCCGAAGGATCTGATCCACGGAATGCTGAGCGCGGGTCTGGAGGCTGAAGCGCTGTTTGGATGCGATCAGCTCTAACAGGACTCATGTCCTCTGAGCAGTGAGCGAAAACTCTGGATAAACGCGCAGAACGTCCTCCCATCCTAAATCCCCCGCATCCACGTGAGGGAGGGTCCTTCGGGGAGGGAACGGAGGAGAATGGAGCAGCAGTTCCGAGGAAACGCATCTTGATCGGGCGTGAACAGATCCCCCTTCAATTTAAATCTGGATAGCCTCAGGGGAAGAGGCTTGCGGATCTCCGACGTCCATCATACGACGGATATGAGCGAGGCCACCTCCATCGACAGATCGAGCTCTTCACCCATCACCCTGATCCTGACAGCCTCCCCCGTCTTCCCCACCATTATGACGGAACTCCCTATCACTATACCGATCTCGGCCAGCCTCAACCTCTCATCGGGATCCGCCTTGATGGCCACAACCTTTCCGGCCTCCCCCGGTTCAAGGTCGGGGAGCCTCCTCATTGGAAGGATCACCGCTTCCTCTTCCGCCCTGAGGACGGGCCTCCTTCCCCACTTGAGGAAGAAGTGAAAGCCCTCCAACCATCTCGGGAGCCCGTGGGGGCATCCCTCCATGAACTCGATGAACTTCAGGAGCCTGTCGTAGGTCTCCTCGCTCAGGTGGTGTTCCATACCGCAGGCATCCCTCTCAGCTACCTCCGGGTCAACCCCGAGGTACTTCGTGAGGAACTCGAATAGCAGGTTGTGCTTGGTCTGGATCTCCTCAGCTATACGCCTTCCCTCCTCGGTTAGCTCTATCTCCCCATGCTTCTCGTACTTGATCAGCCCCTGACCCGCCAAGGATCTCACCATCTGCAGAGCGGTGGGCATCCTGACTCCCAGAGCTTCGGATAGGGTGACGAGCCTCACCTTGCTCCCCTTCGACGAGAGCTGGTATATCGTGCGCAGGTAATCTTGGGCCCTAGGGGTGAGATCGGTCATCTCGCTTAAGGACCGGAAACCTATAACAAATTTTCTGGTGGGGAATGGTCTCCTATCATGGGGGCCGGAGCCGCTCCCATTCAATCGAGTCAGCATTCCCCACCTAACTCCCCCTTAGACTCACGGCAAGTTTAAGAGGTATCTGCTCACGTCAGGGAGTGGCCTCCGTGGATGCGCTGGTCTCCTTCATAGATGGTGAGTTCGTCCCCCTGAGATTCAAATATGAGGAGCTCCTGCTGGCGGGGTGGTCCGGCAGGAGTCGGGAGGAGGTCTTGGCTCACATAGAGGAGCTGAGGAGAATAGGAGTACCGCCACCCGAGAAAGTACCCTCTTTCTTCCGCGTGAGCCCCAATCTCCTGACAACTTCGAGGGAACTGGGCGTGTTAGGGAGTCGGAATAACGGCGAGGTCGAGTACGTAATCTTCATCGAGGACGGGGAACCTAGGTACGTGACCGTCGGGAGCGACCACACGGACAGGGATGTGGAGAGGATGGACATCCTGCTGTCCAAGCACCTCTATCCCAAGGTCATTCCGCCCGTAGTCTGGCCCTACGAGGAAGTTGAGGATCACTGGGACGATCTTATCCTGAGGATGGAGGTGGATGGAGTCCTCTCCCAGCAATCCAAGATGGGAGCTCTACTCAGAGCTGAAGATCTGATCGAAAGAGCAGGGCTCAAGAGAAATGCCGTCCTCTTCTCTGGATCCATTCCCTGGCTGGACGGCTCGATGAGGTTCGGCCGGGAGTACAGGATCGAGGTGGAGGATCCGGTACTAGGAAGGAAGATTGCTTACTCCTACGTCACGAGGGAGGCATGATATCCAATCCACGGCGCGGAATTGACGAGCCGAGACCCCTCCGAAGCTCCTTCCGATCCAAGGGATATCTCATGTGAAAAACGATGTCCTAAATTGAGGGCACGATGCGGGATGTCTCCTGCCCTCAATACCCATCAGGGTGAATGGGAGCCTACCTTACCGGATGAGGGGCACGAAGCGTGGGAATTCCCACAATATTTAAAAGTTTCCATTCATTGAAATTATTAGGGAATT
>JACXSR010000188.1:0-2963 GCA_035319845.1 Thermoproteota archaeon | reverse complement strand
TCCTCAAGGTCGTGGATTCCTACTTGGAGAGGGGGTACAGGAGGGTGAAGCTGAAGATCAAGCCCGGCTGGGATGTGAACGTGGTCAAGGCGGTCAGGGAGGCGCATCCAGACCTTCTATTACAGGTGGACGCCAACGCAGCCTACAGACTCAACGACTGGCATCACCTCAGGAAGCTGGACGCTTACGACCTCCTCATGCTGGAGCAACCACTGGATTACGACGATCTGGTCGACCACGCGGAGCTTGCTAAACTGTTGAGGACGCCCATCTGCCTGGACGAGTCAGTAAAGAAGCCAGAGGATGCCTACAGGGCCTTCAGGCTGGGGAGCTGCTCCATAATAAACATAAAGCCCGCTAGGGTCGGGGGACTCGTTAACACGAGGAAGATCCACGACTTCTGTGAGTCCGTGGGCATGCCCGTCTGGATCGGTGGGATGCTGGAGACGGGGATAGGGAGGGGTCACCAAGTGGCAGCCGCCACGCTTCCCAACGTCAAATTCCCCAACGATATATCCGCCAGCGACAGGTACTACGAGGAGGATGTGGTGGAACCCCCTTGGACGCTGACGACCAGGGGAACCTTAAAGGCCCCCGATAAGCCCGGCATAGGGGTGGAGGTTCTGGAGGAGAGGCTGGAGAGGTACACCCTCAAGAGGGCCTCTCTGAGGTGACCTTCAAGGACGCACTCAGGATCAATCGGGCTGTCCCGCGTACTGGTGGACGATCGAATTTCCGTAATATCGGAATCGGATTTAGGTGGAAGGTCAGAGAGTCACTGAACCTCTGGCGGGGATAACCTCACTCCCTCCTCCTCGTAGCCATCATCTCCCTCAACCTCGCTAACCTCCACCCCGCAGCCATCCCGATGGCAATCGGAAGTGCCAGTAGCAAGTCCTCGAACTCGTCATAGGGTTCAAAGGACTCCCTGATCTCCAGAGAGGGGTGGAAGAGGTATACTCCATCACCCATGAGAACTCTCACATCGATGGATTCGAGCCTCACGTTTCTCACATCATCCACGAACTGAGCGAGCTTGTGGTAATCCCTGACCGATACCTCACCCCTGGCCTTGAGGTGAAGGGGGGTTCTGAACAGGATCAGAGAACCATCGGAAACTGGAGATCCGTTCAGGCTACCTCTCTCTACCTCCACAACCACGTAAAAACCGTATCCTCCCCTGAAAACGGTTTTCTCGGCGCTTACGACCGAGTGCTCTTCCTCTAGGTAAGTCCTCATCCCGCCCTCCTTAATCCATACTGCCCTCCCCTCCATGACGACGGATCCGCTCGCCTCAACCTCCCTTGCTGCACCTAATCCGGCAGGAAATCCGCACTTTTTGGATTCAGGGGCTAGCTTGCTAAAAAGGAGAGATATCTCGTGCCTCACCGTCTCATTCACTTTCCCTTTCCCGTAGTAGGCATCTATCATGGGACTCAGATCGAGGCGACCTCCTGGCACAACGCTGAGCAGGACATCCCCTTCCCTAGGACCTAGGACGAAATGCCTTCCCCTCACGCGACCCGTCAGGTTACCGAAGAAGCCCACCGTGTGGATGCCCAGAACACCACCTCCCGCTTTCATGGGAAATCGATGGCCATTCACCACGAAACCGCTCTCCGGACCGATCTGCAGCGTCATCTCATAGCATGGAGCTCTAGGTACCGGCCCGTCGTTACCGGTCCCGTAGACGGTCCCACTGGTCAGGTTGAGACCAACCTCCCGGTACCGCCTGAGGTTCTCGTATTCGAAGATGATGCCCATGGAACCGTTATCCTCCTCAGGACAAACCCTCAGTGAGAAATTCCCCTCATCCAGCTCGAATCGGGTCACCGCAATTCCCTCATCTCCGACCACCTTCAACCCGCTGAGGAAGGGCCCTCTCACGTATATCCACCTGTGATCTCTCGGATCATCTGGCAGACGCTCGTCCAGCTCGACCGTGTTCGTCGGAGGACCTAGGTAGATACCCCTGGGAGCTAGGGGGTCATCCCTGAGGTAGATCGTGTGAGGTGGAAGTAAATCCCCTATCAGCCGGTATGCGTCGATCGCTCTCTCCCTGAGGTACGTGTCAGATGGGAGTATGACGGTCACCGTCGAGTTGGGGTCTATGCACGATGTCCGGATGTGGAAGATGGAGGGGCTGCTCTTCCAGTAACCCCTCATGTAGGATCTAGACGCATTCATCCCCCAGAGCAGGGCCTCATCGTATAGCGTCGCCAGCACATCCACATCCTCGGAGAAATTCCCTAGGGTGGCCATGGTCGTCTCTGGACCCCTCGCTATCCAGGGCGGCGGGGACCTTATCCATTCTACCGCGGGCCCGTAGGCCGCCACCCACAGGGAATTCTGGGAAAACAGGAGGAGGGGCCCGCTCAAATTGGTGGAAGTCATGAACTCCACATCAGCAGGGTTTAACACGTTCCCCGCTGAGGTGGAGATCTGCTTCCATCTTGCAACTGATAGTGGGGTGGACAGGACACTCAAGAGGATGATTAGACCCACTACCTTTCTATTCCTCAGCCTGCTGAGCTGGCATCCCACTGCCGCGGACACACCCAAGAATGCATAGAGGACGAACCTGTACTCCCAATAGGGTATCCAGCCTACCCAGAGCTTGTATGCGGTGACGAGCTTCCCCATGAGGAGACCCGACAGGGTGAGGATCAGGAAAGGTTTCCCCTCCTTGAGATCTGAAATCAGGATTAGGAGACCCGGAATGCCTAGGAGGACGGGATACAGTATCCACGGAACCTGTCCCAGCCGTTGCATCTTGAGGGTATTAATGTCCCCCATTTTGTACAGCCATATGGCGATGCCCGTGAGGTACAGCGATGCAAGGAAGGGTCTGAGGGAAGACCACCCCTTCAGAACGGACCTCATTTTCACCTTGGACGACAGTAGGGCAGTTAGTCCTAGAAGGAACATCACCACCGTGGGCAGGAGGACCTCCCCCTCACCCC
>JACXSR010000161.1:0-2977 GCA_035319845.1 Thermoproteota archaeon | reverse complement strand
GGGGATAGTAGCGCTAGGTCCGCCTGACGAAGTCATAAAGGAGGAGTTACTCAGCAAGGTCTACGGAAGGAGCGTCTTCATTGTGGAGAAATGCGTTCACGTGGTGGATGGCTATGCCGTTTGATCTGATACTTGATCCCAGATGGGTCATGGTGGTGGGGCTCGCCTCCATCGTCTATGGGGTGCTGAGCCCCGTGGTGGTGGCGAGGCGGCTCCTCTTCCTAGCTGGAGCCCTTCCACACTCCGCCCTCCTCTCAGCGCTGCTAGCCATAATAACGATGAACCTGCTAGGATGTCCCTTCCAGATCTGCTCGATAGTCTTCAGCCTCATCCTCGTGTCCACAGTCTCCCTCCTCATATCCAAGGGAGTGAGACCTGATTCAGCCACCGCAATATTCGTGTCCATAAGCGTCTCCCTCACCACCATATCCCTCTACTACATATTGACTGCCTTCCCGATGGAGACCAGCGTCTGGTCCTACATTATAGGAGATCCCCTACTGGTAACTTGGGAGGATGTCTGGTTCACCGTCGCAGTCTCCGCCGTCGTCCTAGTTCTGACAGTTCCCTTCCTGAGGGAGCACATACTCATCGGCGTCGATAGGGACTTCGTCAGGCTCTCAGGGGTGAGGGCCTCCATTTACGATGCCATGATGGTCGCCTCCCTGGCCATAGCAACCGTAGGGCTACTGAAGGCCGTCGGATTCGTGGTGGAGCATGTGATGGTTCTCCTCCCCGGAATAACGGCCTCAGCCCTAGCCAAGAGTGGGAGAGTGGCTGTGATGCTCGGGTTCCTCCTGTCATTGGCTGGTGGCCTGATGGGCCTGCTGATCAGCGTGGCTACCGGCCTGGCGCCCTCCGGGGTCATAGGGATCGTAATGCTAGGTTTCTACCTGATATCCCTTATGAGGGGAAGATAGCATGAAGAGGAGGTTCGGGGTCTCCCTGCCGGAGGATCTAGTGGAGAAGATAGATGAGCTCTCCTCCAAGCTGGGAATGAGCAGGTCATCCCTGATACAGAGCATAATTGCCGAGGTCATAGAGGACAGGGTTCATCTCCTCACCCCTCACAGGTGCAAGGGCGTGCTTGTAGTGGTCTCCGAGGGGAGGAGCAGCGAGCTCGTCTCTCAAGTGCTTGAGAGATTTGGAAGCTGTGTGATCACCAGAACCCATCACCACACCGAGGGCGTTTGTGTTGATGTGAGTTTCATTGAGGGAGATTCTCACGTGATCCTCGAGCTTGAAGGCTCCTTGAGGAAGATAAAGGGAGTTAGTGAGAGATATTTGCCGCTCGGCTGCCTTAGATAACCTTAATATGGGGGGCTTCCACCTCAGATTATGAGCAGGAGAGAGGAGAGCGCTGAGCTGCTTGAGTTCTTCACGCTGGCATTCATGAGGCCCACAGAAGATTGGGCCGAGGAGGTGGAGTCTTTACTCGGAAAGGTTAGGGAAAGATGGCCTCACGTCGATTTAAGGGTGGATGATCCTCACTTAATGAATCAGGAATATGTGAGACTCTTCAGATTCGGCAAGGAGATCCCCTGCCCTCCTTACGAATCCGTGTACAGGACCGAGGACAAGGTGCTCATGTCTCACCTAGCAGTGGACGTCCAAGACAGGATGAGGGCCTTCGGCGTGGATGTGTCCGATGAGTTCAAGGATCTCCCGGAACACATATCGGCGGAGCTGGAGTTCCTACGTTACCTCTACCTGTTGGGTGAGGACGAGGCATTGGAGGAGGCTAAGTCCTTCCTAGAGGACCACCTCCTCCAGTGGGTTCCTAAGTTCTGCGAGTGTGTGAGGGCCAACTCCCGCATCGACTTTTATAGGGATGTGTGCGCCCTTCTACCCGAGTTTCTCAGGGAGGAGTTTGAGGCTCTCGGGTGATCTGGAGGTTGAGCGGGAGGGGCTCCGGCAGGATAATGTTCTCCGCTGCCATGACCGCCCTCTCAATAGGAGCGGGCATGGGTGTGCAGAGGGCAGTCCTCCCGCTCTACGTTGGTGGATTCGTTCAAAAGACGTACTCCTATCTGTTCATCGTCCTCCTACCCATTCTCTCATTCGGAGCCTTCAAGGGTCTGGCTGATCTGCTGGCCGGATACTTGGCCGACAAGCTGGGCAGGAAGGTAGCAGTAGTGCTGGGGGCGGGGATGTTCTTCGCGGGAACCCTGCTGCTCATATACAGCAGGGATCTGCTGATGGTCGCCGCCGCCTCCCTCATGATGGGGTGGAGCCAGGGGCTGGTCGATTCGGGCGTGATGATAGTTTTATCGGAGGCTGGAGGGAGGGAGAGACATGGGCTCAGCTTGGGTATCATGGAAGCTTCCGTATACGGTGGATATACAGCTGGATCTTTCCTGGGAGGCTACATTTCCGAGATTAGGAACATACCTGACGCCTTCTACATAACGCTGGTCGCCTCCGCCCTAGCCTTGATCCTATCCACCCTGGGCATATCGGAGACCAAGGTTGATGAGGAGGAGAGGGGGGAGGAAATACCAACGTTCCAAGCCTATTCCATGTGCCTGAGGAGCGGTACCCTGAGGCTCACCTATTTCCTCGGGCACGTCGCCCAGTTCTCGGATGCGCTCATTTGGGGGCTCCTACCCTTGTACCTGAGCTCCATAGGGTTCGGTACCACCCAGATAGGTTTCATACAGGGTCTGAACACCTTATCTTGGGCACTCCTGATGCCATTCTCAGGAAGGATATCCGATGTCTTTGGGAGGAGGATGCCCATATTCATGGGCTTCTCCATAAAGGCCGTCAGCATATATCTTCTGCACTCCCTGAGGGATCCCTTGTACTTGGCCCTCGCGTCCATCACCTTGGGGTTGGGCGTGGGCCTCTACTACCCCATCCTTCCCGCCATTTCGGCGGACGCCGCGCCTCCAACTGTGAGGGGTCGTTCCATGGGATTGTACACATCGCTCAGAGACTTCGGCTACATGACCGGTGCCCTGACCTTGGGTGCAGT
>JACXSR010000162.1:0-2977 GCA_035319845.1 Thermoproteota archaeon | reverse complement strand
ATTAACCTTTCCCCAACGGACTTATTCCTCTCAGCCTGTCGACCGACTCGACCACTTGTTCTACAGCGTAATCAACATCTAACTCGCTGTGATACCTGGTGAGCTTGAAGAGCAGACTTCCATGAGCCGCTTCATAGTCCCTGCCGATGGCGATCATAACGTGACTGGGTTCCAACACTCTGGATGTGCATGCACTCCCGCTGGAGACGTAAACACCTCTCAAACTGAGATCCACGGTCAGGGCCTCTCCTTCCACGTGCAGAAAGCTTATGTTGGCGTTGTCTGGTGCCCTCATTTCACCGGTTGGACCGTTGAGCAAGGTCTCCGGGACGCGGTTCAGGATGCCCTCGATGAGCCTATCCCTGAGCCGGGATACTCTCGATGCGAATTCGTCCTGAGAGATCAGCTCCACCGCCTTCCTGAATCCAGCTAATGCTGGGATGTTCTCCACTCCGGGCCATAAGGTCTGGGAGCTTAGTGCTCCTTTCAGAACGGGTTCAACTCTGACCTCCTCCGATGCCCACAGGACGCCCACACCTTTCGGCCCGAGGATCTTATGGGAGCTCAAGGTAACCATGTCCACACCCAGCTCATCAGCCCTCAAGGGGATCCTCCCGAAGGCATCGCACGCATCGGTGTGGACTATGACATCGGGGTTCTTATCCTTCACGATCTCTACTATTTCCTTTATTTTCTGTACAGTACCTATCTCATGATTCACCGCCTGAATGCTCACTAGGACCGTCTCCCGATCGACTAGCTCCCTCATGACATCCACATCGACGAATCCTTCCTCATCAACCGGCGCCCTCACCACCCTAAACCCGGCTTCCTCAAGGGACAGAGCCGGTAGCAAGACGCTGTAGTGCTCTATATCCGAGATAACGATTCTCCCCTTCCTCTTAAGGGCTCTCATGGATCCTAGGATCGCTAAGTTGTTTGCCTCTGTGCCGCTATGAACGAAGTGGATCTGAGATGGCTCGACGCCCAAGGTGGCCGCCACGACCTCTGATGTGGATTCAACTACCTCTAGGGCCTCCCAACCAGGTTTGTTCGTTATTGAAGGATGACCATATCCCTTCTCATTGAAGTAGGGTAACATGGCCTCTACTATTTCGGATGGAACCCTCCCGGAGTTCTCGTGATCGAAATACACTTCCCTCGGGGGTGTTCCGTGAGCCCTCAAGAGGGATGAAACGCTTGGCATGAACGTATCAGAGGATATTGGAATAAAAACATTAGAGTCGTCCCGTGACGCACAATAATAAATAGATTAAACAATAGTTTTAAATTGATGATAAATTCATAGCAGGGGGATCAGTGTTTATGCCACTTTTCCCTTGGTTCGTAGGGTAGGGACACCAGCCTTCCCGATAGGTAGGCCTCGAGGACATCTCTCACCTTCCCCCGAGCCCCGGTGATGACCTCTATCCCCAATTGTTGGAAGAACAGGCGGGCCCTTCCACCCACCCCCCTGCATATGAGCACGTTCACGCCCTGCTGAGCTAGGAAGTAGGGAACGACTCCCGGCCCGTGCTCGCCGGAATGAGGGTTCCCGACCGTCTCGTAAGACTTCACAGCCCCGTTCTCTACATCTACCAACAGGAAGGCGGGGGCATGTCCAAAATGCTCGAATATCTCCTCTGCTAACCCTCTATGGTCATGTACAGGGAACGCGATCCTCATTTCCCCACCCAGCGGGTCATCTACTCCAAAAATATAAGTGGGAAGGGGAGCAGGGAGACTCATCCCTTCCTCCCGCGTCCCCTGCCTGACCCTGTTTCCATCTCTCCACCGATTATGGAAGTATATTCCTCCACGCTGAGGACTTGTGGCTGGTACGTTATCCCGTACTGCTTCAGCACCGATGTGAAGGCTCTTAGGTGGTTCCTGCTCCCTCTCATCAGGTTCTCATAGACCTGAATTATGTCAGCGTTGTCCACCTTGCTCAACCATTCCTTCAGGTCTTTGATGTCCACCTCCTCTATCAGAGCACCGACCTTCAGGGCTTCCTCCGGGGATTGGCTTCCCCTTTGGATCAGCTCATTGTAGAGCTCCTGTAAATCTGGATTGGTGAAGACCCCCCTTTCCTTGGCGGGATCCTCGAGTCCATACCTGTCAATGAGGGTTTTCACCATGTCCATGTGCTGCTGCTCGCTTCTCGCTATGTTCTGGAAGATCTGAAGCCCCCACTTGTCGTACAGGTAGAGGTACACATCTCTTGCCAGTTTCTCCTCCTCTCTCATGTAGAGGATACTCTCCATCCCCTCCTCGCTGAGCTCTCCGGGTGGGATATTGAGTAGCGGTTGGCTGTTCACCTCTCTCACTCCTTGGGGACCATAGCCCTGTCTCGCCTCTGATGTGGGTGGTTGCTCTAGGGCGGATGTTCCCGCCAGATTGTAGTAGGCTGTGTTCAGTATGGCATATCCGGCCAGTCCCAGCACCATGATGGCTAGGACGCCAACGGCTACCTTGGTGGCACTCATAAGATCACCGACGCTACCTCCACTGCAGGTTTATAAGTAACACAGACAAATTGTCTATAAAAAATAGAATGATAAATAAGGCTAGCATCATAAATATTTATACACAAGTTAACCGTGAATGAGATACTAATTTCCCAGAAGGATGGAGCGATGCGGCGAGTGGGTGTCCTCGTGCACCGCTCGGGTTTATAAACGGGTCGGCTGGATGGGTCATCATGCTGCCTGGACTACCCTCGATAGAGAGACCGACTTTGAACGAGATGATCTCACTTGCGGAAAAGACCGCAATGATCACTGGAGCGGCATCGGGAATTGGGAAGGCAACCGCATTGAGATTCGCCGAGGCAGGGGCAAACATCATAGCCGTGGACGTGGATGGAGAGGGCTTACAGAGGCTAACTAGGGAAATTTCGGGTGTGAGAGTTCAAGCCAAGCTCGTGGATCTCTCGAACAAGAATGAGATAGACAGGCTATGGGAGGAGATAGACGTA
>JACXSR010000159.1:0-2982 GCA_035319845.1 Thermoproteota archaeon | reverse complement strand
CACAGGGCTCAGGTCAGTCGAGCAGTCTGAAGATCAAGTAGGAGAAGAGCAAAAACACCAAGAACGCCCTGAGGAGCTCCCCACCCCTTTCCTCGTAATCTATCGTGAAGATGTGGAGGAACCACGAAGCCGATCCTAGAACGATGAGGAGGAGACTGAGCGCACCGGCTATCGGGGGCCATAGGAGATCTGGATACTCATGAGCCAATCTACCCATCGCCACCCCCATGGGCACCAGGAAGGAGCCCACGAAGGGGAGCCACCGCCTCATCACGACGCCCCGTCATCATACCGAATTAAGTATTAAGGGTCTTATATGGGGCATGATGCCCATCAAAGTGATAATATTGGACCTTGATCAGACCCTCCTGCATACACTCCACAGGTTTCACTCGGTATTCAGCGAGATGGTTGGTGGTCTTGACTGGGAGGACTTCCTCGAGCTGTTCAGGGAGGACAGACTGGACGAGCTCATAGAAGGTGATAGGGCCAAGTTCTGGGAGGAGTTCACCCGGAGGTTCTCCAAGGCCAGGCACCAGGAGGACAGGCCAATAGAGGGGGCCAGAGATGTTCTGAAAAGACTGTCTGAGAGATATCGCATCGTGGTCACCACGGGGAGGAGGGTACCGCCGGAGGAGATCTGGAGGGAGCTGGAGGAGTTCGATCTCTCCCCGTACGTTCACGATGTCCGCACACTGCTGGGGCATGACGGTGTATGGCACAGGGACGATCTCCTCAGGGAGATATTGAGGGAGCTGGGCGTCTCCCCGGAGGAGGCAGTTTTCGTCGGCGATTACTGGGTGGACATGGACTCTGCCAGGAGAGCTGGGATAAGGGCCATAGCCGTGAGGACGGGGCTGGAGCCGGACGAGAGGCTGATGAGGCACGGGGCTATCAGGGTAATAGATGGGATATGGGAGCTGGAAGGGGCCTTGAGGGAGATGGAACGATCCTAGAGGTCGTTGTTGGGTTGCGTCCCCTCGATGGCCCTGTCAGACCTGTGCCACCTCATGTCATCCCTCCCCAGCAGCATCTCCCCCGTGAGGGAGTACATCCACAGCAGGCTGTCCACCATCCTGAACATGGGGGAGGCCACCACGCTCCGGAAGAGATCCCATCTTCCATCTCTCATGGAGGAGTGGGCCGCCACCATCATCCATATCGCCATCTCCGTGAGGAATATGGATAGGAGGACGGTGGCATCACCCAGCAGGAACTGGGAGATCATGATCCCTAACAACAGCAGGGAGAACATCGAATTGTCCACCACCGACACTAGCACCTGCAACTTCATCCTCCCCGGGAGGGACCCGAAGTGCTTCCTCACGTTCTGGAAGTAGCCGGAGTACCACCTCCTCCCCTGCCTTATGTACGACCTGAAGTTCGGGGGATCGGAGGTCCATACTACAGCTTCCGTCTCATAAATTACCTTGTATCCCCTCTCAGTTATGGAAAAGGTGAGGTCCGTGTCCTCCGTTATGGTATCTGGGGAGGGATCGAAGAGCTCCCTCCTCACGGCCCCCACACATCCGGGTATGACGGGAACAGCATTCATGGCGGCCATCCCGCTCTTCAGGATGCGCTGCCCAAACTCGTACTGGAGCTCCCTCATCCCAGTCACCACGTTGTGCCTCTTCGACCTGACGAATCCCGATACGCCGCCCACCTCCCCATCCAAGAAGTGAACCAGCATCCTCTCGAAGGCCTTGGGATGGAGCACCGAATCGGCATCCGTGTACACGACGACTTCACCCTTCAGCAAGGGGATGGCCTCCCTCAAGGCGAGAGCCTTGTTTCCAGTGTTCCTCGGAAGGTGGATGACCGTGAGGTGTTCCTCATACCTCCTCAGGATGTCCGGAGTTCCGTCCGTCGAACCATCATCCACCACGATTATCCTGTCCGGCCTGATGGTCTGGGAGAGAACGCTTCTAAGGCAGCCCTCGATGCTTCCCTCCTCGTTGTAAGCCGGGATGACGACGGAGAAATGGATGGGGAAGTTACCGCTCATTCCATCCACTAGGACACACCCATCCTGTAGAACCCGTAACCGAATGAGATGGAACCTCCCACTATCAGGGCGAGGAACACCCAGAAGGCGCTCAAACCCATGACAGGCACGCCCTCAAGCAGGAAGGCCAGGGAGAGGAAGAGGAGGAACACGCCAAGGGCTGTGAATGATGCAGCAACGGCATACCTTCTCCTCCTGTAGTCCCTCACACTCTTAACCTCCTTCCACGCCCTTTCCAGCTCTCCCCTTACGGAGACAGCCTCGGGAACTTCTAACATTTCCTGTTTCTGATCGTCCATGAAATCACCTCCCTTCCCGTCCTAGGAGATCCATTGACAGATCCATGTACTCCTCAGCATCAATTACGCGCTTTTCCATGGCTTCCGTGGCGGCTATTAAGGGTGAGGATGGGTTCAGCCCCAGCTCCCTAGCGATGGACCTCGCCTCCTCCCTCACGAGGAATAGCCTGTCGTGATGGGAGCCAGCAGCCAAGGAGATTATTCTCGACTCCTCCTCGCTCAATCCCACTCTCGTCAGCTCCCTCGAGAGCCGTCTCATTGACTCATGCATCTCTACGCTGGTTGACAGGTCGTGAATGTGGTATGGAGGGAGCTCCTCATCTACGCTGAATGCGGCGGCGGACTCATCATCCATGACGATGTCATCGTAAATCTCAGCCATTAGCCAGGGGAATCCAGCAAGGGTGAAGGCCCTTACCACCTCAGGCTGGACTATGGCCCTGGATGATGTCGCCTTGGAGGCGGCAGACAAGCTGGCCAATCCACCGAAGAGCATCGTCGAGAGGGACCCTCCTAGAATCAAACTCATCTATCTTTTCCTCAATGAGTATAGATGATAGTGCTATTTAAAGGGAATGGTTTTAATGAATTTTTCTAATAATAAGTTAACTGTAATTTTATTTCAAGCAGGGTTCAGTGCAGCGGGTGAAGGGAAATCCTATTACCGACCCTCTA
>JACXSR010000044.1:0-2993 GCA_035319845.1 Thermoproteota archaeon | reverse complement strand
TTCGATTCTCGCATCTACACATGGAATGACAGCTGCAGCTGACGGTCTTACGCTCACTCGAAGCTCATGCGACTGGTTTATTCAAGAACAAGAAGGTGTCCCATGGCGCAGCGCGCGGGTCCAAAATGGAATAGATGTGACATCATATCACTCGGTTCCCCCCGCTCACCTCTGGCACGGGAATCGAACAAGTAGACGAAGACTGCCTCTCCACATTCCTCCAAAGATCCTCTGTCCTCTTCACGGGAATCTTCCGCGGTCCTCCCCCGTAACCAAGTGGAGCATATTCCAATAGCAGAGGTTACTGACTTCGTACCCACGGGCCTTAAGGAACAATCTCCCCCAGAATTCCGAGCTTGACCCCTTCCTCCCTGCAGATGGCTACGGCCTTCGAGTAGAGCCTGTCCTGATATTCCCTCGAGGGATAACCCCCCTTGAATATCTTCCTGTATCCCCGGACCAACTCAGGGTACTTCATAGCCAACGCTCTGAGGAAGCTTCTCCTCAGATCCCCAGGCAGGGTGAGAGCGCCCACGAAAACGTAGCTTGCTTTCCTTTCTCTGGCCTCCCTGATAGCTCGCCTTAGCTCTTCCTCCCCGTCACTAAGGAAGGGTATTACTGGGATGAAGGCAACTCCCGCCTCGATTCCCCCGTCACTTAGCTCCTCCAGCACCTCTAACCTCTCGGAGGGGGAGGGAGCCCCGGGCTCGAGGAACCTCGCCAGCTCGTCGTCCACGGTTGACATCGATATCGTTACCAGAGCACCCCTGACCCTGCCCGCCAAGTCCCGTGGAAGCACGGCCCTCCTCGCTATCTCCCTCAACAGGTCGATGTCCCTAGACACGAGGGTAGACTTGGTGAGGACGTGTACCGGGAATCTGTAGTGAGAGATGACGCTGAGCACCCTCCTAGTGATCTCCAGCTCCCTCTCCACTCCCATGTAGGGTTCGGTTGAGGTTCCCAGAGCAATGAACCCGTACTCCCTTCTGGAGGCCCTCCTCCTCAGCTGCCTGTCCAAGACCTCGGCCGCGTTCACCTTGGCGGCCAGCTCATGGGGTTCTCGCCCGTATCCCCCGCCCCTAGTGTAGCAGTAGATGCACGAGAACTGACAGCCGTAGTAGGGGTTCACGGAGTAGTCATCTAGGAACCAGCTGTCTCTCCTTTTGTGCCTGTTTAGGACGCTCTTCACCCTGACCTTGGGTATCAAAATCACTCCCTCGGTTCGAAAGCTTTCTTGGGGCACTGATCGGCCGGCATGTCGGCTGGCACCACGTGTCCGAAACAGTCACCTTTACTCTCATCTATCGGCTTGTACCACCTACAGTCCTTACACGTGTACATGGCATCACCTCCCTTTCCCTCTCTCCCTTCCTACTCGGAGGAAGAATTCCTCGTCCTCGAGGAGCACACTCATGAGCTCGTCCATCCTGTCCAGCTTGATGAGAACTAGGCCCGCGTCATCCCTCCTCCTGAGGACCAAAAGCTGATCCCCCTCCTTTATGTTGAGGTCCGCCCTAAGGTCGGCGGGTATGGATATCTGACCTTTGGATGTGACCGTTACAACGCCGTAGACGATCCTCCTCTTCGTGCACATGCCCCTCTTCGAACTCTCCTTACTCATGAGTATGCTCCTTACATTTCTTACTTCCCTTACTATATAATGTTTCTTCGCGCGTATGCCTGCTTGAATCATAAGCGTGCTGATGTGCAGTCCTTTGATGGTATGCAGAAGCTGACCCTCCTCATCCCTAGAATAAACCACGGTTACTGCAAGGCTCGAAGGAGATATGCCCGCCCCCGTTACCGATGGTAAGCGACGCGAGAAACATATTGTGAATTTCTGAGGCAAGGGTGAGAGTTGAGAGCTGGCGAGGAGGATCCTTCCCCCTACTAATCTTCCTCATTATGGCACTGCCGATTTGCTTCCCTCTGCCGGCTCCACACCCGCGCGAGTGAAGCGCATTTGACTGCTTAACCACCAGCAGCGAGGCCTCCGCGCGAATCCTTTTTATGATATCACGATATCAACTAACGATGTCTCCACAAGTGTTGGTGAGACTGGACGATTCCCTCAGCGAGGAACTGGATAGGATGGCCAGATCCCTTGGAGTGAGCAGGGCGGAGCTGATAAGAATAGCTCTAAGGCACTTCCTGAGGGACAAGGATCTGGAGACGAAGCGGATCAGAGGGATCGTCAGTTCCAAGCTGAGCCTAAAGGACTTGGAGGAGATGTATCAGGTGGGCAGATGAGCTTCGTAGTTGACTCCTCGGTCTTCCTCCACCTCCTATTGGATGAGGAGAGGGCTGATGAGGCGGAGCTCTTCCTGAGCGCGGTCGAGGTGGGGGCAGTGAAGGCTTATGTGACCACTCATGTGCTGGAGGAGGTGTCCTTCAAACTGCTGCTGGCTAAGGGAAGTGAGTTGGGGGAGACCAGCTTCTGGGGATTCAAGAGGAAGTTCCTTAGAGATGAAAAGTTCAGGAAGGAATGCTTAAAGGCTGTACTCTCCTTTAGAGATTATATCTCGTCATTAAGAGGTCTGATAACCGAGAATATCACCCTAAGGGATTGGGAGAGGTCCGTGGAGCTATGCGGACGCGGCTTGCTCACCTCAGACGCCCTGCTAGCAGCGGTGGCCCTGAGACTCGGGGTGCCGGTTTACACCTTCGATCTCGATTTCAAGAAGGTTCCAGGGCTGGAGGTGAGGCCCTAACGCCTGATCGAGGACAATCAAGGGATTACGAGCGATTGCAAGGCGATGAAAGGTGCTCGGTCGTCCGGCCATCAACCCCCTACTCCATAACCCCTCACCTCTCCCTCTTCACGCTCGAGGGCAGGCCAGTACCGGCCATCTACGGGAGGGGAACCATGAGGGTCCTCGCCTACCTTAAGGGAAGGTATTACCCGCTGAGCGCTGAGATCTCTGGAGAGCCTTGGGAAGTTGAGATAAGGATCTGCGGATCTGGGGAACTGGCCGGGAAGATGCTCAGGATCG
>JACXSR010000077.1:0-2994 GCA_035319845.1 Thermoproteota archaeon | reverse complement strand
CACGCGCTGGGGGATTATGGGAGGTCGGATGCGGTTTCTACTTCCCTACACACGGTTACGATAAAGACTACTGCTCAGCTGCTTTAGAGCTATCTCTAAAACGATGAGACCCGACCAAGAAGATGGCGTAAGGAAAATCCGGAATGTTCAATCGCGCATCGCGCGATGAGAGGCCATCCAGATATTCACGGGAGTCTTTTCGACTGGATGCTGGGATAGGGTGACGGGGTACGTGATTAGGAGTTCAGAACCCATCGCTTGGACGGTGATCCGGAGGTCGAAGTATGCTTGAAAGTCTCTCCTCATTGGTCAAAGAGTAAAGACTTTAGAAGTATCTCTCCACCTTGATATAAGATGGACGATGGTACGTTGAAAGTTTTTGAGAAAGTCTTGAGCGATCTCCTGACTGATCTAAGGAGTCTGAGGGATGAGAGAATTATTCAAAATGTATTGAGATCCAAGCTTTCTCAAGCTGGTATAGGTCTTGAAGAGAGAGTTATTTTACGAAAAGAGGGTCTGCCCGAGATAGAGGTGGACTTACTGGGCTCGGATGTGGCAATAGAAGTGAAGGTCAATCCGAGGTTCTACGATGGAGTTGGGCAAGTAGCGGCAATGTCTGAGCTCTTAGGATTGGAATCCATTCTCATCCAGATATGGAGGGAGGTAGACGATAGGGTGATTGAAGCAATGAGGAGGATAGCCAGGAGATGCAAATTCCGGGCATTCATAGTCGATCTCCGAAGGGGGAGGGTGATGTCTATTTGAGCGGGAAGATATTGGGTCTCTTGTCCGCTCCCGGTGGCGTGGGGAAGACCACGATAGCCGCTTCACTGGGCTGGTTGTTCAGGGAGTCCGGGAAGAGGGTACTCCTGATTGATATGGATCCGAGCATTTCCCTCTCCTGGCTAGTGGTCCGGGATGACTTCGAACTCATGGATTACGAAGAGAGGGGGAGGACGCTCACGAGGATATTCCAGCTGAAATTCGAGAGAGAAAAGCGAATTGACCTGAAAGACTTCCTAATAACAAAGAGATACCCGTCTGACAGGGACCTGCCCATTGACCTGATAATACCCGATCTCAAATTCACTAATGTGGTGGACTCCCTGTGGGTGAACAGGGCTCGAAGGGAAACCATGTTGAGGGATGTTCTGGAGGAGCTGGGTGTGAGGGAAAGGTACGATCTGACGATAATAGACACAATCCCATTCTTCGACAGGAAGTACAGCATCCTACTCACGTATGCGGTCGATAAGATGATAGTCCCTCTCAGGCCCGCTATAATAGATGTCTACAGGACTCAGACCATGCTCAAGGAGCTCCCCAGAGCCACAGCATTGAAAGATGAAGAGGTCTTCGGCAAGGTAGGAATTCTATTCAACATGGTGAGGGCGAACACGAGGCAGGCTAGGAACATTGGCATGTACACAGATCTGATTAGGAGGAAAGTCTACGCCGAGTTAAAGGTGTTCGAGACGGTAATTCCTTACTACGTCTCCTTCTCAAGAATAGGCACCGAGGAAGAGCAGCAGGGCGACAGAGATAGAGTAAGAAAGTCGCTAGAGGGTCTTTTCAGCGAGATCGCCAACTGGGTCTTCTCCTGAGCTGCTTGGGTCAGGGACATGTAGCCGCCCTCCGAGGATTCGGATCCTTTAGGTGAGGGGTTGCCAGATAGGAGAGGAAATATTCTGGGGAGCTCGATTTATCTCCCACACACATGGAATACTTCATGATCTCCTTTTAGGCCAACCCGAAATGTCGTTGGCCGCTATTATGCCCGAGATCACCACGGCCTCTATTCCCCCTCCCGGGAAGGTGGAGGCCCCCGCTAGGTATAGCCCCTCTATGGGGGTCTTGAAGTAGGGCCTCTCAGGCGCGTCTATAGACTGGTCAAGCCCGTAGATAGCTCCATTGGGGTTCAGGGTGAACCTCTCGAAGGTCTTGGGCGTCGCCGCCTCGACCCAGACGATGTGGTCTGACAGGCCTCTCATCACCTCTTCAGCCTTGGATATCATCTCCTTGGCCATTTCCTCCTTCTTCCTTCTGTACTCCTCCGTCTCCCTCTCCCCGAACGAGTGGTACTCCTCAGGAGGGAGGAGCCTTATCAGCACCAAGGAGGAGTGGTTTGGCGGAGCCATCCCCGGATCCATGTTGGAGGTTATCACGATGCCCATCCCAGCGTCAGCGTGGAATATTGCTGGAGGATAGGGGGACAGGTCAATGTCGACGCCCAGATAGACGGTAAACGCCGTCACTGAGGGCCTCAGCGACCTTATCATCGAGATGTACCACTCGGGGAAGTTCTCCTCACCCACCAGATCGGGAAGATGGAGGACATGTGCGTTCATTATCACTATGGGGGCATCCAAGAACTCGCCGTTCGCGATGACCCCTCTAACCCTATCTCCATCAACCACGATCCTCTCCACCCTCTTCCTTAGGAGGATCTCCCCGCCGTGGGACCGTATGTAGTCGGCGAGCAGGTTGGATAGGGCTTGGGATCCTCCCCTAGGGTACCAGCGCCCGTGGAGGTAGTAGCCGAATATGGGGAGCATCGATAGAGCCGGAGTCTCCTCAGGAGAGGTGCCCAAGTAGGCGGTGAGGGTGCTCAGCAGGGACTTCAGCTTCTCGTTAGAGAAGTACTTGTCGAGCAGGTCCCTGACCGTCCTTCCCTCCCCCATGTACCTCAGGAAGTTGGGCTTCAGTTCCGGGAACCTGAGCAGGTATTTGGGACCGAGGACCTCGTAGAGCAGGGGCTCTGGAAGCGGGGACCCGTACACATCCACCTCGGCGTACAGCTCGTGGTAGGCTTTCCTTACTAGGTCGAAGAACGCCCTCAGGTTCTCGGCCTCCTCTGGGAACCTCTCAATCAGCGCCTCCAAGAACCCGTCGTAATCCTCGGGCACGTGGAACCACTCCCCTCCGATGAGGTAGGCCTCGTCCGTCCTGACGAACAGCTCCCCGGGATTGTACCCCAATTCCTCAAGCAGGAAC
>JACXSR010000019.1:0-14969 GCA_035319845.1 Thermoproteota archaeon | reverse complement strand
AAGACAGTCTTGGATGTAACGGAGGAGATAGACCTCGCGGTATTGGTGTCCCCCGTCGAGAGGATACCTAAAATCATGGGAGAACTTGGTGCCAAGGGTGTTAAGGTCGCCGTGGTCATTTCCGGGAAGAGGGGAGATCTCTCCTCCTATGAGATATACGAATCAGCCCGGAAGCATGGAATAAGGATCTTGGGCCCATCGTCAATGGGTATATTTCATGTCAAGAGTCGTTTGAATGCTACATTGGGTCCTATGGAGGTGCTCGAGGGAGGGGTGGGCTTGGTCACGGAGTCCCGTACCTTAGGGATGGCTCTGATGGGTCTGGCTTCGGTCCAAGGTGTGGGGCTCTCAGCTGTGATAGGGCTGGGCGATAAGCTGGATGTCAGTGAGAGGGAAGTCTTGAGCTACCTCGCTGAGGACAGGAGCACTCGATCTCTAGTGTTGCACGTGGAGAGCGTTAGGGACCGCGGTGCATTGGAAGATACAGTTAGGGAAGTATTTCGAAGGAAGCCCTTGGTCATTCTTACAGCTTCAGACTCGGTGAAGGATGAGTTAAAAGGTCTTCAGGATAGCCTACCCATAACCGATGATGTGATCACGGCTCTTGACATGGCCTTAGCTCTCTCCGGTAAGAAATCCAAGGGAAGATCATTCATCGCGGTGACCAACAGTGGAGGGGCCGGGAAGCTCCTGAAGGGAATTGCCTCCAATTTTATCCTAGATTTATCGAGACCTAGTGATGAGTTAGTCGAGGAGATGAGGCAGTTCGTACCGGAAGGTGGTGATTTCTCCACCAATCCCGTAGATATAACGGGAAGAGCTGGAACCGATGTTTATAGGGGCGTGCTAGATGTGCTAATGTCGAATAGGAGTGTGGATGGGGTCATAGCTTTGCATTGTGAGACAGCACTCTCCGACCCCATGAGGTTCGCTGGCATGATATCCGACCTCTGGGACTTATACGACAAGCCAATAATTCCGGTGATAATGGGAGGAAAGAGGGCCCTGGAGGCGGTTCTCTCGCTGAGGAGGAGGGGAATACCTGCCTATCCCACTCCCTGCCGCGCGTTGAGATCGGCCGACTCGCTGGTAAGATGGTCACTATTTTCAACCTCTTAACCGAGCTGTTCGCCCAATATTATTTCAGATATTCCAGAAAATAATCATTCCCTTATTTGTATATCCCCGTTATGAACATTTCGACTCCGTGTGCAACGCTATTCGCACAATTATAAGTTACCCCAGCGCCTACTGCATGGGGTTGCTTTTATGGGAGATCTGCTCGCCCCAGCCAACACCTTAGAGGTGTTACTCGGAAACGAGGCTGTCGCGAGGGGGGCCTTGGAGGCCGGCCTGAACGTCGCCGCGGCCTACCCCGGCACACCAAGTACGGAGATTGGCGAAGCCCTAGCCAAAGTTGCTAAGAAAGTCGGTATATACTTCGAGTGGTCGGCAAATGAGAAGGTGGCGACCGAGGTTGCAATGGGGGCGGCGTGGTCCGGTCTCAGGGCCCTCACCATGATGAAGCATGTGGGCTTCAATGTGGCTTCCGACGCCATCTTCACCTTGGCCTACGCCGGGGTGACCGGTGCTATGGTCATAGTATCGGCAGACGATCCGCACGCTCACAGCAGTCAGAATGAGCAGGATAACAGGCACTACAGCGAGTCAGTTGGCTTACCTATGCTGGAGCCATCCAATCCTCAGGAAGCCAAGGATTTCACGAAGGAAGCGTTTGAGCTATCCAGTAAGTATAGGATACCTGTGATGGTAAGGACTACGACCAGAATCAGTCACCAGAGAGGGCCTGTTCGCTTAGGGGAGATAACTGCTGGTTTCGCCAAGGGGAAGTTCGTTCCACCCGAGCCCGATAGGTACCTTCAAGTCGGCTCCATAGCTAGGAAGCACCATGCGGAGCTGCTGGATAAGCTCAAGGAGATATCCATGGACATCTCTCCCTCCTATGCCAAGACTGAGGGGGCTTCTGATGCAGAATTCGGGGTCATAACCTCCGGCGTCGCTTACGCTCATGCTAAAGAGGCGCTTAAGCTTGTAAACGTGGATGCCAAGATCTTGAAGCTGGGAATGACATTTCCCCTACCTGAGAAGACCGTAGGTGAGTTTCTCTCATCGGTAAACACCGTGCTGGTGGTGGAAGAACTTGATCCTTACCTAGAGGTGAGGGTGAAGGCCATAGCCAAGGATTACGCGCCTGAAGTTGAGATCCTAGGCAAGTTAACCGGTCATATGCCTAGAGTGGGAGAGTATACCATGAGAACGGTTTTAGAGGGGCTGTCTAAGGCCCTAGGCGTGGCTCCTCCGGTTAACTTCGCAGAGATAGATAGGAGGAGTTCCGAAATACTCAAGAAAGTCCCTCCGAGACCTCCTGTCCTATGTCCCGCTTGTCCCCACAGGTCAACGGGATATGCCCTCAGGAGGGCTGCTGGAAGGGCCGCTTTCATGGGTGATATAGGTTGCTACGCTCTGCTCTTTCAGAAGCCATTCAGAGTGGAGCACGTTACCCACGCCATGGGGTCGTCCATAGGCTTGGCCAATGGGATAGATGTCGCAACTGACCAAGACGTGGTCGCGCTAATAGGGGACTCCACATTCTTCCACGCTGGCATACCCGCGTTGATAAACGCCGTGCATAATAAGAGGAAGATGACCGTCGTGATAATGGACAATAGGATAACCGCCATGACCGGTCACCAGCCCCACCCCGGAACTGACATCAACGCGGTAGGTGATGAGGCTCCAGCAATAGATATTGAGAAGGTGGTCCGCTCTATAGGTGTCGATTACGTCAAAGTGGTGGATCCTTACGACCATGCTGCCACGGAAAGGGCCATAAGAGAGGCTCTAAAGCACGATGGTGTCTCCGTGGTTATAACCAAGAGGGAATGCGCCCTACTCACGGTGGCCAAGCTCAGGAGGCAGGGGCAGAAGATAATACCCTACAGGGTGAACCCCGACAAGTGTACTTACTGCAGGGTCTGCATAAACACCTTCGCCTGCCCCGCCTTCGTCGATACGGGATCTCTAGTCGAGATAGATCCCACCGTGTGCTTTGGTTGCGGAGCCTGCGTTCCCGTCTGTCCGTATGGAGCTTTCGAGCCTCAGGAGGGATCACTCAACTGGAGGGAGCAGAAGATAGGGGTGTGAGAGCATGGATGTACGCGAGTTCAATGTGATAGTTGCCGGAGTTGGTGGGCAGGGAATCCTGTTCACCACTAATGTGATAGCGAGGGCCGCGCTCAAGCTCGGCCTTAACTTTGCCCAGAGCGAGGTTCACGGCCTCTCTCAGAGGTACGGATCTATAAGAACCGAATTAAGGATTGGGAGCGATGTATCCAGCCCTCTCATATTGGAGGGAACGCTCGATCTGCTGATAGCTTTGGAGCCATTGGAGGGATTAAGACAGGCACCGTACATCTCGGAGAGAACTACTGTGGTTATGAACAGTCATGTGATACCCCCAGTGGGGGCATACTTGGAGAGGTTCCCCATACCCAGCTTCGACGAGATCCTAGAGCTCATGAGGAGCCTTAACCCCAAGGAGATAATGGTAGTGAATGCATATGATCTAGCAAAAAAGGCTGGCGACTACATAGTGGCGAATACTGTGATGCTCGGAGCTGCTCAGGCCACCGGAGTGCTGCCCTTCCCGGAGGGAACCCTCAGGGAAGCTTTGGAGGAAGTTTCTCCCTCTAGATATAGGGATTTAAATTTGAGAGCCTTCGACCTCGGGAGGGAATCCATATCCCCCCCGAGGTGATTTTTTGCCCGCTAGGAGGATAGCCGTAGTAGATAGGGACAGGTGTAATCCACGTAAATGCGGTCTGGAGTGCATAAAGTACTGTCCAGAGGTTAGAATGGGCGTTGAGGAAACCATCAGGTTGGAGGACGGTCTCCTAGTTATAGATGAGGAGCTATGCACGGGATGCGGGATATGCGTTAAGAAATGCCCGTTCTCCGCCATCTCCGTCGTGAATTTGCCCGCCCCAGTGGAAGGTGAAGAAGTACACAGGTACGGGGTAAACGGGTTCACCCTATTCAGGCTGCCGATAGTGAGACCAAGCAAGATCGTGGGTCTGGTTGGTCCGAACGGTGTGGGAAAGACCACTTCTATATCCATATTGTCGGGCAGGATAAAGCCCAACCTCGGCAGGGTTGACGAGGAACCGGATTGGGATGAGGTGATAAGGCATTTCAGGGGATCTGAGCTTCAAGATTACCTAAAGAGACTCGCAAACGGTCAGATAAAGGTGGTGAATAAGCCCGAGAGGATAGACAAGATACCTCAAGTAGTGAGGGGGCGGGTCATCGATGTGCTCGAGAAGGTGGATGAGAGAGGGGTTTTGGATGAAGCAGTGAGCTTGCTGGGGCTGGATAAACTCAGGGATAGGGAGATAGAGGAGTTGAGTGGTGGCGAGCTTCAGAGGCTGGCTTTGGCGGCAGCCTACGTGAGAGACGCTGATGTCTATGTCTTGGACGAGCCGACCAATTATCTGGATGTTTACCAGAGGATGAGAGCAGCTAGACTGATAAGGAGGCTTCAAGAGGGTGGCAAATCTGTGATGTTGGTGGAGCACGACTTAGCGGTCTTAGATTACCTTAGCGACTACGTCCACATACTCTACGGAGAACCAGGTGTCTACGGAGTGGTCAGCCACCCCCATTCTACTAGGGAGGGAATAAACATCTTCTTGGACGGGTACCTGCCTGATGACAATGTCAGGTTCAGGGAAGAGCCTATATCCTTCTTGCCTAGGGTGGGAAGCCCTGAGATCTCGGAAAACCCCGTCGTAGTTTACACCAGCTTAGAGAAGAGGTTGAACGGATTCAGCCTCCATGTTGAGGAGGGGGAGGTCTACGCCGGAGAGGTGGTAGTGGCGGTGGGACCCAATGGGATAGGGAAGACCACATTCGTCAGGCTGCTGGCTGGAGAACTCAGCCCGGATAGGGGCACCGTAATGACTGAGGGCATTAAGGTCTCATACAAGCCGCAGCATGTGAAACCCACGTATGAGGGAACTGTGGAGTCCCTCCTGCGCAAGGTGGCCGGATCTAGCTACTCTAGTCCTTACTTCAGGGCTGAGGTGGTGAAGAGGCTAGGCATAGAAAGGTTACTGGACAGGTACTTGGACGAGCTCAGCGGTGGGGAGCTGCAGAAGGTAGCCATTGCAGCTTGTTTGGGTAGAGAAGCTGACATCTACCTGATAGACGAGCCCAGCGCGTTCCTCGATGTTGAAGCTAGGTTCGCTGCCGCGAAAGCGATTAGGAGAAGGATTCAGGGGGAGAACAAGGCGGTTATCGTCGTGGAACACGATCTCCTTACGATAGAAGCCGTAGCTGATAGAATAATGGTCTTTTCAGGGCAGCCCGGGATTGAAGGACATGCCAGCAGACCTATGGATCCTAGAGAAGGACTTAACGAGTTCCTCAAGGACGTGGACGTCACCTTCAGGCGCGATCCAGATACGGGTAGGCCCAGGGTCAACAAACCCGGCTCTAAGATGGATCAGCTGGCGAGGGCTAGGGGGAGGTATTATCCGTGAATCTGTTCGGATTCCTCATAGGTAGGAGGGAAGCTTTGCGGGATCTTGGACTGAACGCCAGCTTACTGCCGGCAGCAATATCTCTCCTCCTGTTCTTGGTCGTGGATGCTCTAGCGCTCTCGGCGCTGGGGGTGAGGATAGCCTGCTCATCCTCCGCCATGACGGATAGAGTGGTCATGTTCATTCATGTGAAGCAGCTCCTTCTCCTTTACATGTGGATTATAACGGCTGTCAGCTGGGGGATATCCTCCATCATCTCAGGGATCTCAGTGGCTAAGAGGGCTAAAATGAGGCTCAGGAAGTATCATTACCTGATGGCCCTCTGCTCCCTCCCACTCACAGTAGTAGGAGCCCTGAACACCTTGGTGTTGACGATTTCTCCCGGCAGAGTAATCTCGTGCGAAGGTTCCACTTGGAGAGGCCTCCTAATGACAGCATTTTCCGAAATTTTCTCATATTTGCTATCATTTCCACCCATAATTTCGCTGATATTGGCTTTAGGTTCCCTCGGCTGGTTCACATACCTCTCCTACAGGGTGCACGCAGTGACGATCGGATTGAGTAGAGAGGATGCCCTGAAGTATTCGCTGATGTTCACCCTGACTTTTGTGGGTTCTATAATTCTGATAAGCTTCCTGATTTCTGTTCTTATCGTATTACTCCAGTTGCTCTAGCCAGCTTCTCTGCTGCAGTCGGGGTGAGCCCGGTCACCCCGAGTATTGTGTACCTGTTCCTGATTGTGTGAGCTACGGTCAGAGCCTTCACCACGAGATCCGGTCTCAATCCAGCTTCCTCCGCCGTAGTTGGTACGCCTGCCTCCATGAGTTTTTCCTTTATCCACTTCCAGTCCTGACCCTGAAGGTAAGCCATCATTATCGTTCCCAATGCCACTTGTATTCCATGAGGTGCGGGTTTCACGCCCTCCTTAGCTGCTATGGCATCCAAGGCATGGCTGAACATGTGCTCACTACCGCTGGCAGGCCTAGAGCTTCCGGCGATACTTATGGCCACACCGCTGCCTATCAGCGCCTTTACCAAGATCCTAGTGGATTCCTCCAATCCGGACTTTATCTCGGAGGCATGGTCCGTCGCTATCTTAGCGCTGAGCAGGGACATCGAAGCAGCATATTCACTGTAGGGCTCATCCTTCAGCTTGTGAGCCAGTTCCCAATCCCTCACAGCTGTGAACTTCGCCACCAAGTCCCCGAATCCCGATTTGAACGTCTCTGGAGGAGCCCTGTTTATCACCCTAGTGTCAGCGACTACCGCTGTAGGCGCTTCCATTCCCCTGACGCCGCCGAATCGGGACTCGGCTTGCCGAGAGAGGGAAAAGTTCACCGCTGGCGATGCGATCCCATCATGACTAGCTGACGTGGGGACTACTGCGTATCGAACCTCAAGTCTGGCTGCAGCTAGCTTAGTGACATCTAAAGGCTTACCCCCTCCTACTCCGATCAGGAAGTCCGCGTTCCTCCTCTCCGCCTCTTTGATAACCTGAATGACATCATCTATTCCCCCTTGGCGGGCAACGACGTGATGAACCTTCATGTCGCCTTCCAACATGTCGATTAGGTCTCTGGCCACATCGGCGGTCACGCTCGATCCGCTGACCACCACAGCAGTTCCAGTGAGACCTAGGCTGTGCAGTATCTCGGCTGTCCTTCCTAGAGCATTCGGCCCGAATATAATGTATCTTGGGCTTTCTATCTTTTCCAGTCCCTTACCTGAGATCAGTTCGCCACGCACCTTGGTAAACGGCTGGAGGAAAATAAAAGTTCGTGGGAACGATAACCCTTAATTAAGGGAGGTTTCCCTACCATGGGACCGAAGAATGGAGACCAAGACCAAGATAGTGCTGCTGCTCAACCTCATCTTCGTTGCCCTGCTCTTATCTTGGCCTATAGTGACAGCACCCAAGTTCAAGATATCGCTCAACGAAGATACAGTTCCCCTAGGAGGGGAACTCCAGTTTACCGTGTCTTTCCCTAGCTCACCCTCATCCATCAGGGTGGATGTCGTTGACTTGGAGAGGAATATTACTATAGAGTCCAAGAACCTGCAACCGGCCAAGGTGGTCAGCGCTTCCATTCCTATCGATGAAGGAAGATATAGGGTAGGTCACTACTCTCTGAAGGTTGTGGCTGATCTCGGTGGCGCTGTTGAGGAGGAGGCTTACTTCAACGTGTTCGGAGGCGCTCCCCTGAACATGACCCTAGAGGCCGAGGAGAACCTGTCGGCCTTCATCAACGTGACGGCGGAGAAGCAGTACGCGACCGTCTCCAGCAAGATATTCGCTAGCGTTACCATGGAAGGAAAGCCTGTGAAGGGGGCCAAGCTCATAGCCCTGACCATGGGTCCCAACGCCACCGTGACCACCGTAACTTACACGGATTCTGAGGGCAGGGCGGTCTTGGACTGGAGTGCTAATGTTACCGAGAACACCACATACATCGTGGTGGTGCAGGCGCTGAAACCCGGTCATCCTATAGCCTCTGGTGAAGTAAGGATAAGGGTGAGGGTGGAAAAAGGAGGTTAAAAACGCGTTATCTATTCCCTGGCCGAGAGGACCTCTCCTCTCTCCCTAATCTCCCTGAGTCTCTTCTGCAGCTCCTCTTTACTCACTTTACGGAATAGGGGCTCCACATCCCTGAGTCGTACCCCCGTCACGAGGTCGAAAGCTTGAGAGAAGGATGCGGGGTCTCCAGCTAGACCCATCATCCTCCATAGCCTCTCAGCCGAGAAGGGCATGAAGACGTGCATATAGCAGGTCATGGCTCTCAGTAGATTGAAAGATGCAACTACAGTGGAGTCAGCGCGGGACTTGTCCTCCTTTATATCTCTCCAAGGCTCCCTGCTGTTGAAAAACCTATTTCCGAGTCGAGCCATTTCTAAGAACTCCTTAAGAGCGTCCCTCAACTTGACCTTCTCTAGGTTATCCTCGATTCTCTTCGCTATCTCCTTAGCTTCCTTCAACATGTCCTTCGATTCTTCATCAAGCTGAGCTTCTGGAACGACTCCATTGTACCTCGACTTTATGAATGAGAGAACCCTGTGGATTAGATTTCCCAGAGTGTCGTTCAGTTCGTCGTTAATCTTGGCCACCATGTCGTCCCAAGCGAAATTGGCGTCCTTAGTCTCCGGCCTTATGTATATCATGTAGAAGCGCCAGTAGTCGGCAGGAAGTAGGGCCAAAGCCTCATCCAACCATATGCCTCTCCTCTCTCTTTTGGAGAATTTCTCTCCCTCGAAGAGGAGGAATTCCGTGGAAGCCACATTATAAGGTAGGATATATCCCTCTTCGCTGGCCATGAGCAGAGCTGGGAATATCAGAGTGTGGAAGGGTATGTTGTCCTTACCTATGAAGTAAATCGATTTAGTGTCCTTCCCCTTCCAGAACTCTTCGAACTCTTCTGGTTTACCTAATCTCTCGAAATGCTCCTTCACAGCTGAGACGTATCCCAAAACAGCCTCCATCCACACGTAAATCGTCTTCCCCTCGGCCCCGGGGAAGGGAGCGGGGATGCCCCACTTGTTATCCCTAGTTATCGATCTGGGTTTCAGCCCATCCTCTATCATTGAGAGGGACATGGCTCTAGCATTGTCTGGGAGCTGCTCGTTCGATTCTATATACCTCTTGAGCTCATCGGAGAATTTGGGCAGGTCGAAAAACCAGTGTTTCGTCCTCCTAAGTTCCGGCTCCGCACCGCATATCGCACACCTCGGGTTGATCAAATCGGTCGGGTTGAGGAGTCTACCGCATTTATCGCACTGATCGCCGTGAGCCTTCTCGTACCCGCAGTAGGGGCACGTTCCTATCACGAACCTGTCAGGCAGGAACATCTTGTCATTTGGGCAGTAAAGCTGCTCCGTTTCCTTCTCAAAGATGTGTCCGTTCTCATAAACCTTCATGTAGAACTCTTGGACGAACTTTACATGAGTGGGGCTCTCGGTTCTTGTGTAGTTATCATAACTTATCCCGAACCTCTTGAAGAGATCCGAGACATATGAGTGCATTTTATCCGTGAGTTCCCGCGGATTTATCCCCTTTTTTATCGCCTCTATCTCTATAGGAGTTCCGTGCTCGTCGGATCCAGATACGAAGACAACAGAATCCCCCCTCTTCCTCCTGTACCTAGCGTACACATCGGAAGAGAGGACTTGGATGAGGGTGCCCAAGTGGGGGACAGCGTTTATGTAGGGCCAAGCCGAGGCCACTATCCACCTCATCTTCGCTCCCGCAATTGGCGCTATCAAGAATTTTAAGCCTGTGCTCAGTTCAGCATGGATCACCATGGTTGAGAATGTGGAATCCTGTATCCATGAGGTGAACGAGGACTTTCTCTCGTACATCGAGGATTTCCTCGGAGAAGAAGACCCAAGGGAGAGAGTGAGGAAGCTCAGCAGGGCAGAGGGTTACCTCAGGTACCTATTCTTCGAGCTTGTGGGTCACCTGAAGGACTGGAAGGGGGGAGACCTTAGAACCTTGGTGTGCGGCCTGTCCTACTTGATACCATTGGGGGTTAGGCTGTGTTATGATACCGAGGATGGAGTTCAGGAGACTGCTTGCGGGATAGTTAGAGATCTTATCGATCTTGCTTTCTCCCTCATGAGGAGGTGGAGGGGGAGCGAGGAGGTCAAGAGAGTGGGAGCCGAACTATGGACCAAACTAGATGTGGAGAACGGATTGGTTGATAGAGAAGAAGCTGAATCTCTAGCCTTTCGGCTCTCATCGGCCATCTCTAGACTCCTTGTCTGAACAGAACATCCTGACTATCTTGTCAATTATCGAGGAGCTGGAACTATCTCCGAACCTCGGAAGTCTCACTACCTCGATCTCCATACCCCTCTTTCTCAGCTCCTCCTTAAGCCATTTCTCCTCAGCCCACTGATCGTATCCTAATGCTATTACATCAGGCCTTATCTTCACTATCGAGTCTAGGGGGTCCTTCTCGCCAAGAACAACGCGATCAACCGGTTTCAGGTTCTTCACGATGTAGGCCCTAGAAGACTCCCTTATCACCGGGAACCTCCCCTTGAATCTCCTCACATTTTCATCCCTCGCGATGACAACTACGAGCTCTCCGCCATCTCCAGCTAACTTCTTGGCTTCCCATAGCATCTTGATATGCCCCTCATGGATCAGGTCGAATGTGCCGGCCACCAAGACCCTGCGTCCCATTACTCTCCACGCACCCTCCCTGTTAATGTTTTAAAGTCAGTATGCGCGATAGGCCGGAGAAGGGGAGAGCCGGTGATATGTTCGAGTTGGTCTCGAAGGGCGGAAAGCTCAAGGTAGCTAGCCATGGGGAGGATTTAGATGGTCTATTCTCAGCCTCTCTTATCGCTTTGATGCATCCGGAGAACCTCGAGATCCGTTTTACAGCGCCCTATGAGATAAAGGAGTCGCTAGAAAGTTTCGATATCGTTCTCGATCTACCTCCCCCCAAGGGTGGCGTCAGGATATTAGTGGATCATCATGAGTCCAACCTCTCCCTCCTGAGTAGGGTTAGAACGGCCTTCATCAGGCCGGAATATCCATCCACTGCCAGACTCCTGTACGACATAATGAGGGAGTGGGAACCCCAAGTGGAGGATTTCTCGAGTACCGTGGATCTAGTGGACCAGACCGATACTGGAAATCTTGATCTGTCATCGGCCCTCTTTACTGCTGCGATCAGGAAGATCTTCAAGTGGAGGAGACCTTCCCTCCTCAAGGTCGTGAAGGACCTACTGACATATCCCCCCACGACTAGCAACGACCTGATCAAGCTTCCCACGGTAAGAAAAGATGTAGATCTCATAGAGAGGGAGTACGGGGATAAATTGAGGGAACTACTCTCTCTGGAGGGAGGAGATGCCATATTGGTGAAAATGGAGCTACTTCCATCCTATCTCGTGCCTGTCGTGCAACTAGCGGCTAGGAGGTACAGGTTCTTCGGGACCATCACCACCGGATCGGATGGCGCCTTGAGACTCTCCTTGAGAAGCCGTGATGATTCTCCACTCTCAGCCTTGGAGGTGGCTGAGAGACTGGGAGGGGGCGGGCATAAAAACGCCGCTGGTGCGTTGATAATGCCCTCGAGAATGGAGGATCTGCTCGCCATAGTGGGGTCTAAGATGAAGTTCGAGTTAATAACGGTTTGATGTCCATCTGGATGGGGCGATGATGTCGGAGGTGATCTATGAGGGGTGATTATACGCTTTAGGACTGAGCCCCCCATCTTTATAGGTTGCACCGATCCTGAGACATATGTCCCGGCCCGTAGTCAAGGATGTGGATTCGATCCCTTTCCAGCCGGTCCCTCAAGCCGAGAAGACCTACATTAAGTGGGTGTTCTCCCCAAAAGACGGAGTACCTAACTTTTCTATGCGGATATTCAGAGTGGAGGCTGGAGGGCACATACCGGAGCACAGTCATCCGTGGGAGCATGAGATACTCGTGCTGAAAGGTAAAGGGAAGATAAGGATAGGGGATCAAGAATTCGAGGTCAAGGAGGGAAATGCCATATACGTACCTCCTGATCTGCCTCACGAATACTTCGCGTATGAGGAGATCCTGTTCCTCTGCATGATACCGAATGAAGGCGTACCCCCGGAACTCAGATGAAGGAGGGAAGATGGTGGGGATACGCAGCTTCATCGCTATAGATATCGAGGATCCCGAGATAGTGTCAAGGATAATCAGGGTTCAGGAGGAGATCCTCTCCTCCGATGCTAAGCTGAAGCCCGTGGAGAGACAGAACCTTCATTTCACTCTGAAGTTCCTTGGCGATGTCGATGAGGCGAGGATAGAGCTAGTGATCTCCACCATGAGAGAGGTCCTCGAATCCTTCGAACCCTTTTCCATGCATCTCAGGGGAGTTGGTGCCTTTCCCAGAGTTAGCAGGCCTAATGTCGTATGGATAGGCGTAGATGAGGGGAGAGATATCTTCATCGCGATGGCTAAGGAGCTCGATAGATCGCTGGCCAAGCTGGGATTCAAGAGGGAGAAGAAGGGGTTCGAGCCACACTTGACCGTCGCCCGGGTCAAGGGCTACTCGGGTGACCTGCCGGAGGTAATAAGGAGGGTATCGGATGTTGATATAGGAATCGTACATGTCGAAGAGATTAGGCTAAAGAAGAGTACCCTCACACCGCAGGGACCGATATATGAGACACTGTATAGCGTTAAGCTCAAGCGGCGGGCGGAGGAGGGGAGAGCGTGAGTAATTTCTCAGCAATTATGAGCAGCAGAATCCCTATTCCTAATAGGAAAATGAAAGAGAGGCACCTCAATATGAATAGAAAGGTGGGCTCGTCGGCAACCAGTGTTAGTAGAGATAGGATGAGCATTAGTAACCCAGCAAGACAGAACAGTAGACCCTTTGGGCTCATAGCACTCCGTCCATCCATTCATAATTAAAAAGAATGACACCCCTTCTAATCGATGACCTCAGTATATCTCATCACCGATTTCGGCATTGAGGACTACTACGTGGGCGCTATGAAGGGAGTTATCAGGACCTTATGCCCCAAGGTCAATCTAATAGACATATCTCACGGAGTCAGAAAGTTCAACATAAAGCACGGGGCCTTCGTTCTCTGGCAGGCTCACAGGTGGGTGGAGAGGGGATCCATCATCTTAGGAGTGGTGGATCCCGGTGTGGGAACCGCCAGAGATCCGATAATAGTAAAAGCTGGTCCTTTTACATTCGTAGGTCCTGATAACGGTCTTTTCTGGCCAGTGGTCCAGGAAATGGGAGAGTACGAGGTTTTCAAGATTGACATCAGGGGAACGGGCTTGGCTGAAAGGAGGACAGGTACCTTCGATGGAAGGGATGTCTTCGCCCCAGTATCTGCCATGCTTGCATGCGGTAAATCTCCTGACGATCTGGGATTTAAGAAGAGATCGATGGAGGTCCTAGATCTATGGAAGGTAGAGGAGGGGGATGGTTACCTTAGGGGAGAAGTACTCAATGTGGACAGCTTCGGAAATGTGGTGACCAATGTGAAATGGGATATGATAGATACTGAAGAGATTCAGGTGATCGCTCCTCATTCATGGGCCAGAGCCGTGAAGTCCACTCACTACGGTGGGAAGGGGCTCCTCATGGTGAGAGGCAGCACGAACCTGCTGGAACTCTCATTGGCTAGAGGTAATGCTTCTGAGTTCTTAGGAGTTGATGTGGGTGACCGTATTGAGCTCAGATGGAGGTGATATCTTGCTCGTAAGTCTGGACGAGGTTCCCAAACACACCGAGATGGAGGTGGGACTGAAGGCCTGGAACCTATCGAAGGTGAAGGCCACCGGTGCTAAGGTTCCATTCACCGTCATCATACCCAGCGATGTGATTTCCCAGCTAATGTCCGAATCAGGAATTAGACATGACGTTTTCAAGCTCTCTAGGATAGTGCTAGACTCAGAAAGTCCGGAGAAGGCCTTTGAACTTGAGAGAGAGATAAGAGCTAAAATTAACTCCTTGTCCATTCCCGAGGACCTGCTGGACAAGGTAATGGACTCCATTGCTGGAAATGTTGAGAAGATGATAGTTGCTAGGCCCTCCCCTTATGCGTCCGAGCTAGTTGACGGAGATCTCAAGGGTAGGATGGGTGTCTGGTATGATGAGCCTACGAGGAAGGGAATTGTGAGATCCGTCCAAAGGGTTCTGGGTGGCTCTTTCTCACTGAGGGCGATAGCTAGAATGTTAGATTTAGGCGTGTACCCTGAGGATTTAGATCTAGCGGTGATGATACAGAGGGTAATCCTTCCTAGATCGAGCGGAATTGCTATCTGTTGCCCTGCAAGGAGGAGGAACGAGATATTGGTCGAATCGACATGGGGCTCGATGAATGGGGTCCCCAAGGACAGGTTCAGGATAAGTATGGATCTGATGGAGGTCGTGGAGAGCGAGTTGAGCGAGAAGAAGGTGAAGCTCGTTCCGAGTCCCCAAGGCATCCGCGAGGTGGAGGTCCCCCATCACCTGTGGATGGAGCCCTCGGTGAGGGGAGAGGAGATAGAGGAGATAGCCAGAACCTCATCAGACCTCTCGCTGATCTTAGGGACCCCTACACTAATGGAATGGATAGTTCAGGAGGGTACGAACGCTCTCTTCGTAATACAGGCTCACAAGGAGCCAGAGAGGCCTCCGATCAAGCCATTGGAGAAGAAGGTCATGGGTTGGTTGGAGGAGAGGAGAGAGATCAGGGAACTCAGAGAAGAGAGACCGAGAGAACGGCCGAAGGGGGAGGTAGAAATCCCTCCGTCTATAGAGAAGGTGGCACTCCCATCCATCATGCTGGTCGCCTCCAAGATCTACGTCAGGTCCCAGGCGGAGATTCCAAGAGGACTAGTAGATGGTAGGATCGTTGGGCTGCATGAGATAAGCGGGCCTGTGTCCGGTGAGCTCCTCGTCATGGTGGGGGATACCA
>JACXSR010000054.1:0-3057 GCA_035319845.1 Thermoproteota archaeon | reverse complement strand
TAAGAGGTTTAACTTTTTTAGATATAACGAAGGTGATGGGGGACGGGGCTCTCCGACGAGGAGAAGGAGGAGATCAAGAGGAAGGTCATAGAGGCCTTAAAAACGGTTTATGACCCTGAGATACCCGTGAACGTCTACGATCTGGGTCTGATTTATGGGATAGAGGTGGATGATGAGGGAAACGTCACCGTGGATATGACCCTAACCTCCCCCGGCTGCCCGGTCGCTGAGATGGTCCTGAACATGGCCGAGGCGGCCATCATGGAGAGACTGCCGGGCAAGAAGGTGAAGGTGAACTTGGTTTGGGAGCCCTTCTGGACGCCCGACAAGGTCACAGAGGAGGGTAGAAGGAAGCTCCAGGAGATTTACGGTTACGACTTCGTCGGAGAGTGGCTCAAAAGGCAGAGGGGTGGTCAGGTTGGATAGGGAGTATGTGGCCTACGTGATGAGTCGTCTCGGCTGCGTTCATCCCTTCAGGATCTCTAGGATACTACTCTTGGCTGATTGGCTGTCAACGGAGAGGAGGGGCAGGAGGCTCACGGGCCTAACCTACGTCAAGGAGGAATTCGGCTTCTACGTGGAAGAGCTCGCCACCATCATTGAGGAGATGCAGGAGGAAGGATGCGTCGTCAAGAGGGAGGAGATGAAGTGCTTGGAGTACACGTGCGATGAACCGGAGATCCCTGAGGAGGACAGGGAGATATTGGATGAGGTCATATCGGAGGTTAGGGATTTGGACGACAGGGAGCTCAACAGGAGGGTGCTCTCGGATCCCAGATACAGGGAGGGATCCTTATGATCATATCGGTGTCTGGCGGAAAGGGAGGGACTGGGAAGTCCACAGTAGCAGTCAACTTAGCGATCCTCTTGGCGGGGGAGAGGAGGCTGGTAATGGCAGACTTGGATGTGGAGGATCCGAACGATCACATCTTGCTGGGAGTTAGCTTGGAGGAGGAGAGACCCGTGAACATAATGCTCCCCTTCATAAAGTACGACGACTGCATAAAGTGCGGAGAGTGCGGACGCGTCTGCGATACTGGTGCCATGTTGATAAGCCCTGACGGTCTCCCTTACGTTATTCCAAGGCTGTGCAGCGGGTGCAGGGCCTGCTATTTCGTCTGTCCCACGAAGGCTATAGTGGAGGGCGAGAGGACCATCGGGTACACCTACCACACGAAGGTTGACCGAGGGAGCAGGTTCGATCTGGTGACGGGAATGCTCAGGGAGGGGGAGGAGCACACGCCTCCTGCCGTTCTGGCCGCGAGGGAGAGGGCCTTCTCCATACCAGCGGACCTCTACTTGGTGGACACCTCAGCCGGAACGAGTAACTCCGTGGCTACGGCTATGGACGGCTCTCGCCTCGTCATAGCCGTCACGGAACCCACTCCTCTCGGTTTACACGATCTCGAGCTGATACTCAGGCTGACTCAGAAGATGGGGATAGAGACGTGGGTGGTGATGAACAGATCGGGACTCGGGTCGGAGGAGAGGCATGAGGAAGTGGTGAGGAGCTACGGATCGGAGATCGTGGCCAGGATACCCTACTCCAGGAAGATAGTGGAATCCTACGTGAAGGGAGAGCCGATCGTCCTCCTTCACCCTGACTCTGAGGAGGCCAAAGTGTTCAGGGAGCTGGCCTCGATGGTTGAGGGGGTGATCTGATGCTGGAGATGGCAATAGCTAGTGGGAAGGGAGGAGTGGGCAAGTCCACCGTGTCTGCAACCATCGCGATAACTTTGGCAAGGAGGAGGAAGGTGATAGCCGTGGATGCAGATGCGGATGCCCCGAACATGCACCTCATCCTCGGCTTGGGTGAGAGGTGGGAATGGGAGCAGCCCTACAGTGAGTCTATGGTAGCGCGTATAGTGACGGAGAAGTGCATAAGGTGCGGCGAGTGCAGGGCAGTCTGCCCCTACAAGGCCATCTACGTGGATGAGGATGGCAACTACGTGGTGAATCCCGTAATATGCGAGGGATGCGAGACCTGCTCGCTTGTATGCCCAGTCAAGGGGGCGATAGTGAGGGAGGAGGCGCTCTCCGGGATGTTGAGGATGACCCGAACTAAGTACGGGTTTCCCCTCATATCGGCGAGGCTGGAGCCCGGTAGGCCTAACTCCGGCAAGCTGGTCACGGAGGAAAAAACCAAGGCCAAGGAAATCGCTGACGACGACACGATCATAGTGGTGGACTCGGCCGCAGGCATCGGTTGTCAGGTGGTCTCCAGCTTGGCCGGCGCGAACATGGCCATACTCGTGGTGGAACCCACCCCAGCCAGCTTCAACGCCCTGAAGAGGGTACACAGGCTCACGAAGCACTTCATGCAACCAGCAGCAGTGGTGATAAACAAGTGGGACATGAATCCCGAACTAGCGGGCGAGATAGAGGACTACGCAAGGGAGAGCAACCTAGACCTGCTGGGCAGGATACCCTTCGACGACAGCATCCCCAAGAGCATGGCCATGATGGTCCCAGTTACCGAGGCCTTCCCGGATAGCCCGGCCTCCAAGGCCCTGCTGGATGTGGCTAGGAGGGTCGAGGCGATCTTGGATGAGTGGACCTCTTGGTTCATGAGGTTCAGACCCAAGAAGCCGGAGCCCTACAGGCCCATCATTATAAAGCCCGAGGGCTTCTGATGGGAGGTGATACTATGAGGATAGCCTTTGCAGCCGAAGAGAACAACGGTCTGAATTCTGTGGTGAGTAGCAGGTTCGGTAGAGCCCGCTACTTCGTGATAGTGGACTATGAAGGGGGAGAGGTGAAGAGCTATAGGGTGGAGGTCAACCCCGGATCAGAGGCCCGGAGCGGTGCGGGTATCAAGGCGGTGCAGAAGCTGATAAACGAGAAGGTGAATGTGGCAGTTGCGGGGTCGTTCGGTCCGAACGCCATGACTGCATTGGAGGAGATGGGGATAAAGCATGTGGAGATGAGCGGAATAACCGTCGAGGAAGCCCTTAACAGGTTAAAGAGTCAGCTCTGAAAGTTTTTCTTCTCTACCCTCCCTCCACCTTATGCTGCTGAGGGGAAGGACAGCCCTCATAACGGGTGGTACCTCTGGTA
>JACXSR010000158.1:0-3077 GCA_035319845.1 Thermoproteota archaeon | reverse complement strand
CACAGGACTATGCCGTAGTCGAAGCCCACGGTAGTGGAGAAGGTCCCCTTAGAGTAGTCCATCTTGACTGCCCAAGGGTCGAGCCTATGAATCAAGGTGGACTTGCCAGCCTGGTGCGGGCCCATCACCACGAGCTTCATCTTCCTCATCGGGCATCCCACCCTTGAGAACGCTCAGGGCCCTATCGATCCCCTCCTCAACTTCCCTCTGGAGTTTCTCCCGGTCCCCATCATAGCCCGGATCCATCAGGAGGGAAAGTTTCCTCTCCAAGGAGTCGAGGTACTGCTCGCTTATCCCTGCCCTCTGGAATATGGGCTTCATGTCCTCGTAGGTGTCCTTCAAGAACTCCAGTTTCATCCTGAGCCTCCTTAACTCCGAGCTGGGAGCTCTCGGGAGGATCCTCCCGTCCGATATGGTTATCAGCCCCTCTTCCTCGAGGTTGGAGATGAACCAGTCCCTCCACATCTCGGGTATGAAGGAGAGTTCCTCCATCTCGAGGTAACCTTTCTCCTCCAGTTGTTCCCTGACATACTCCCTCCATCTCGGGTAGAGGGATAGAAGTTCCTCCATCAGCCCGGGTAGAGAGTAGGCCGTGCTGGGCAGACCACGAGACAACCTGAAAGCCCTGAGGGTCTCGACTATACTCTTCAGGAAGTCGGGCTCCGTCCTGTAGGAGAGCTTCTCGGGCTGGAATTTGATCTCGTCCGTGAAGTGATCTAGCTCGCTGCTGAGCTCTTTCAGGGCGTTTACAGTATCTCCCAACCTTGAGACCTCGTACCTCAAGCTGGCGATCTCCTCGGGCATGGAAATAACGCAGGGAAGCCTTGGGGAGCTCAGCCCTATCATGGAAATTGTTTCCGCGAGATAAGGTATTTTACGGCCTACCTTATCCAAGACCTCCCTCTTCACCGCCTCCAGCTCCGATCTTAAGTTCAACAGCCGAATGGAGGTGGAGAGGAGGGTCTCAGAGTCGTCGGACAATCTCCTAATGATTTTAAGGAGGTTGCTCACCCCGTGGGACTCCTTACCGAAGTTGGAGGACAGCCATTCCAGTATCTGATCCTTGAGGGATGAGACCTCGGAGAGAAGCAGGAACGTGCAACCCCTCAGCTCCAACTCCTTCCTGTTACCCTCCATCCTCGCGAGGGCCTCCAGTATCTCATTGAGGAGTTCATCGGTGATCAGAATCGCTTCCTCGCCTCTCCTCCCTTGGGGTTGGGTCTTGGCACCGTCGACGGCCTTCTCCAGTTCAGGTTTTATTCGACTCCACACTTCTTTAGCTATCCTCAGGTCTTGGAGGGTACCTATCCTTTCCACTTCCGCCTTGAGCGCCTCGTCAGTAATCCCCAAGGACTCCAACGTCTTCAGAATCACCCCTTTCACCGCCTCCAGGAGACGGGTCTCGGTCTCCTCCAGTTCTTCCTCTGTGGAGACGAGAATTTCCTTCAATTTCTTTGCCTTGGACTTCTTCCGGAAGATGCTCCTCATGTAGGACTTGTCGACCGAGAGGTTCGCTAGAGATGTGAGGACGAAGTTCCTCACAATGCTTACCTTATGGGAGATCTCCTTGGAGACATCCGCCATCCCCCCCAAGCTCGATATCTCCGCGAGCGCTTCCTCCAATGACTGGCATCTGTTGAGAACCCTCACAACAACATCTAGGAGCCCGTCCTTCCTCAACAAGTTGACGAACCTGTTTATTCTCTCTGGAGGGAGGCCGGAATTCCTCAGGTGATCGAGTATCTCCTCCAAGGTTTTCGGTTCCATTCAGTATCTGGAGATTGATGCCCCACCCAAAATATAAATGCATCCTAGTGTCCCTTAGGCATGATGCTGGAAAGATATTTGGAGGAAGACGAGGCGAGAGAGCTGGAGATGAAGCTTCTCACCCTTTCACTCTATGAGGACGTTTACTACATGGTCAACGACCTCAGGAGAGCCGATAGTCTCCTCAAAGCCTCCAGCCCTCTGCTCAGGAGGAGCTTTGACAGGGAGCTCAACGAGCTCGAGAGGGAGGTCTCCCTTCTTGTAAACGGGATGAGCAGAATGCTCGGGGGTTCTATCGACGAGCTACCCAAGAGGGAGGACATGAGGAAGATAAAGGACGATATCAGGAGGATGAGGGGGAAGATAGGTGATCTGCTCACCCGGATACAGAGGGAAGTAGAACTGGCGACGTCCGTTCTGGGTGAAGTGCTAAGGAGGATGCCTGATGCAGGTGCCGAGATAAGATTCCTAGCCGCTAGGGTGAATGAGGCGCCTGCTAAGCTCAGTTACATGCCCAGTAATTACTTGGAGATGCTTGTGGACCTCATGAAGAACATGCTCCCGCCCTACGATGGAGATGTGGAACCGATAGCAGATAAGCTGGACGAAATAGGGGAGGTGCTCAGGGAGGTTTATAGCGATTTCGAGGAGAGGGAGATCGCCAATAAGATCAAGGATCTCATGGAGGTCCTTGGATATCTCAGGTTCCTCGTGGGGAAGTACAGACAGCTAGCACCCGGAGTTGCTAGGTACTTGGATGAGTTGAGGGGTAGCTCTGTTATCTTCCCACGCGGTGGTGAATGATGCCCGAATTGACGAAGGAATTCAGGACCATATTGGAGAAATTCTCGAGCGATGCAGGGGAGGACCTGCTGTTCATAGGACTCTTCACTCCGGACGGGATATCCCTCTACGACTCCCTCTCGGAGGAGATGGTGAAGGATTTCTTCCTAGCTTCAAGTGCCGCCATAGTTGAGATATCTAGGTCCCTCTCGGAGCATGCTGGTCTAGGGGGTTTTGAGATGTGCCTACTGAGGGCTAAAGAGGGGTACATGGTCCTAGCTACTGTAGGTGAGGACGTTTACTTGGGACTGGGCGTTAAAGATTACGATGAAATGAAGGGGAGGATAGATGCCTTGGTCTCCGAACTGAGGTCCTATCTGGGCGGAGGGCAACGCTAAATTAAAATATTTCACAGAAAGATCGGCTTACCTTCGAAAAACTATTTTAGGATATACGGCACAGTATCGCGATGCCCTTCGGAAGGCTCATCTCAAACCTGCTGGGCCTCTTCAGGAGGTCAGCTACTC
>JACXSR010000011.1:0-3153 GCA_035319845.1 Thermoproteota archaeon | reverse complement strand
CAGCAAGCTCTCTTCAAAGGCCTCAAGTAAATCGATTGCCGTCGTGTCTTGCTACACCAACACCACTTATCGCATTAGTGGAGGGAGCCTCGTTCCAGACCATAACTACACGGCGATACACCTCTATAACTACGGTGACTGGTATTATACCGACAGGATAACCGTATTTTACAGCGAGACGGGCGAGAACCTCACACTCTACTACAACGGTACCAAGTATTCTGAAGAGGATGGAGTGGTGATCACCTTCCCACCGAAGGAGCTGGTTGAAGTGGATGTGAACCTCACCGATCTACCCTCTGTAACAGCATATCCGTCGGAGGACTATTACTTGGTGATAATGTGGTTGGAGTCTGGTGATGTAGAGGTTGTTAGATGCTATAGCCCTTGAGCTCGAGAAGAGGGGAGTATATAACGCGAAGGAGAGGCTCGAGGGGGCCATAAAGAAGGTAATCGCCTCCTCGCTCCTACTTGGGGTTCTCGCTTACGTGACTGGATATTACGTGGTTCTCATTCTAATTCCCCTCTTCGCGATTATGCTACTTTACGGGCTCTTCACGACTGGAAGGGACTACGGCCTCGTGAACAGGGAGACCGTGCTCTTCGCACTTCACGGTTTCATACTTGCCAACGCGGGGTTCGACGTCACAGGCATTTTCGACCAATTCGCTAGGATGAGGGAGTATGAGGGGAGCTACGTCTTCAGAAAAATCATGGGTTACTTCTACTTCATGGGTATGGATCTCAGAGAGGCGATAAATCGCGTGCTGCAGGAGGAGAGGAAGCTTGGTGTGAGTTTCAAGAGCTTCCTCACCAGCATATACAATGGAATGACCACGGGAATCGATACGAAGGGCATTTTCAGCATGGTGATACAGCAGGAGATCATAGATAGTGAGAGGAACATAGAGACTTTCGAGCAGTTCATAAACTCCTTCTTGAGCGGCCTCATGCCCTTCATAATAATGACGCCCTTGATGCTCGTGCTCCTAGGCGGAGTGGCCAACATGCCCTTCATCGAGTACCTCTTCATCAACCTCGCCCTAGGACTGGGCGTGGGCCTCATCCTCCTGTTCTCCGAGAATAAGTTCCTCTATTACCCGGAGCAGATAATGTTCAATGGAAGGTTGTTCCTCATTCAACTCGTATTCGCCGCCTTGGTATCGGTGGCCGGCTATTTCCTCATTGGCACTTACTCCCTGTTCTTAGGGGTCCTGACCTTCTTTATCGTGGGATATCTAGCTACTAAAGATTATATCGGGCTGAGGAAGGATACCTACACGTTCCTACCCGTCTTCCTAGCGGATTTAGGTGGTAGGATAAGCATAGGGCAGACATTCACTGAGGCAGTCACCTCGATGCCCCTCGACATTTACGGGAGGTTCTCGAGGGTCCTCAAGTTCAGCCTAGGTAACCTCGTCAACGTGGGAGAGATCCCGGAGAAGAAGGACTTCGAGAGGATATACGTGTACAAGATATATAAGAAGCTGATAACCGACCTTCAGAAGGGAATCTACGGCTACGAGGCGCTCCTAAACGTCAGAACCATAATAGCCCTCATGTCCACGGTCTATGAGAAGATAAGAGGTACCTTGTCGATGAACAGCTTTCTCATGGCGGTCAGCCTCTCCTTCAGCATGCTCTTCGTGGATCTCATGGCTTTCCTTGGTGAGAAGGTCTCCGAATCAATGGCTCAGGTCCAGCACGCTGGGACTCAAGTAGCAACGGGAATGCAGGGAATGTTGATGCTGCTCTCTTTCCTCAAGGCCAAGAGCTGGATAATAGATGTCTATTTCCTGTTCGCTGTGATGTTCATATTCATATTCGGCATCTTCACGAGCAGCGTTTCCGACGGCACTAGGCATGGGAATGTCCAGAGCATAGTTTACGCGGTGATATCGATGATTATGATAGTTGTGATTCACTCCTTAGTATCCCCTGCCCTCTTCGAGCTGTATCGGTGAGCGCGGGGTGATGGCTGGTGGAGACCCCGGAAAACCTCAGCTGGGTCGTTATGGTGCTCGCTGTTGCCATCGTTGTGGGGCTCTTCATAGCGTATCAGACGTCAATATCGGCCAAGGAGCTAGGGGAGGGGATCTACGTGAGGATCTTGAGATCGGAATACCTGCCTCAGTCCCCTTTCTCACTCGGGGGCGAATTCATCTACAGCTCCTCCCACATACCCCCTCACATCCCTTCTATTAGCTCATCCGGCGGCTACTCGATAGATCTCAGGGTGGGGAACTTGGAGGATGCGGCCTTGGTGGAGCTCAGATTCAAGACCGTGGGATTCGGGTACGGGGAGGTCTATCTCGCGACAGGAGTAGATGTGACGGGTGGATACTCTTTGGAAAATCCGTTGAATCCTAAAGAGAGCTTGGAGATATCCCTATTCATTCCCTCCGAGTACATACCCGGTGAGAAGATCCTCGTGGTTGAGGGGGTGCTCGAGGACGGGAGGGTTGCCTCCAAATCCGTAGAGGTGCCCTGACTCACGGGAGGATTAGCTCCTCGCCCTCTACTTTGAGCTTCCCTGATCCTTCAGTGACCAGTAGGTATCCGCCTGGATTGAGTCTGACCGCCTTGCCAGCTATGAGCTCTCCTCCTGTGGGTAACAGCACGAGATAGGCGGATAGATCTCCCTTGTAAAGCACCTTCCCCTTGACATTGAGACCCAACTCCTGCAGTTCTCCCAAGTTCCTGACGGGTAGATATGCGGGAAGTTCACCGTGTCCGCAAGGAAGCTCGAGGGCCCGATCTCCTAGCCTCAAATCGCATTTACCGTGAATAATGAGTAAAGGCTCCGAATTCGGTATGGGGGTCCCTTCCAAACGGACGGATACCTCTTTCCCGCACACATTAAACGTTACTTCGGGCGGTAATGTCGGCAGGGATGAGACGATGGCTAGGGATGCGCACGCCGAGGCGCATCCCAAGGACTGGACGCTCACGCGATAGCCCATGGAAGTGAGCGTGCACCTGGGGTGAGGGCTCATCGACAGACTTATCCTCAAACGGAGGACGTCAACCTCTTCCTCATCCAAGAAATCCACCTTGGCTCCTTTCTCTCCACCAGCCTCTCCGAAATGGACCTGGCCAATATGCTCCTCCTCACTTCCTTGAGGAATTGGAGAAAGCTCTCCTCCACGTTAG
>JACXSR010000096.1:0-53080 GCA_035319845.1 Thermoproteota archaeon | reverse complement strand
CTCCTTCTGTACTCGAAGAATATCATGTTCCTTATCCATGAAGAGACTCCTTGCCTAGAAACCTCCTCCAAGGACATCTTACTTATCCTAGAAAGGAGGAAGAGCAGCCTGATCAGCTCACCCTCCCCAATATTACCCAGTTTAAAGGTAAGATCTGCATCTTGCAGACAGTATTCAGCCAGTTCGCTAACGCTAACCGAGTAGAAATCTCTAGTTCCCAGTTCAATTTTTCTCTCGCCGAGCAGGGCTTCGGCAACCTCATCCAACGTGTAGCCCAAGTACTTGTTGTTAAACACGTAAGCTTGGATCGACTTGTTGCTGAAGAGTTTGTAAAGGTCTATGTGCATTCCGGTGTCCAAGAGGGCCCTATCCCTCTCTAACCTTATGGGCCAATCTCTAACCCCTAGTTCCCTCGCCCTCCTAGCAAGGTAAGGCATGTCAAAGTTATCGCCGTTATAAGTGAAGACCAGAGGATACTGTGAGATTTTGTCGAGAACGGAACGAATGAGCCTTCCCTCATTCTCGTACTTGATCAGCCGGGCTCCATTGGGGAGAGCATCGGGCACCTCCCCACCTCGCCGTAACACATGAACCTCTTTCCTACCCTCGCTGTCAACCAGTGCGACGGCCGCTACAGGTTTATCTGGCTTCGAGGGATCTGGCATTCTGTCTAGGGTGGCAAGTACCTCTATGTCGATGGCGACGCTCCTCAGGTGTGGAGATGGTTCGTCGAATAGAGGTATCATGGACGAAAGTACCTCTTTAGTCCTCTCATCTAGGTGTCTGAACTCCTGAGGGATCTCTCTATCTTTAGGAGGCCTAATTACATTCCCTGAGCCGTCCACCTCATAGGAACAGCCGGGTATCAGCCCACGGTCGTAAACATAGCAGTCATAGTACTTTATCTTAGCTTCCCAGACATTGAATCCCTTCTTAGTCAGCTCCTCTCTCATGTTCCTAGGGGATCCACCAATGGCGAGCGGATCCTTGGCCTCTACCTTTGTCACTTCCACCTCTCTATCCCTTAGAATATCGTATTTCCTCACTTTAGTGACCCTAAATATCCTAGCAGCTAAGGTAGGAGACAGCAATTCCTCTAAAGAATCAGCAGGCGCGTTCGTCAGTAAATAAGGTTTGTGTCCCGTGTTATCTTTGATTAAGAAGATCTCTTCTTTCTCAGGATCGTAGAATTTCATTATAGCAGCTTTATCCTCGCCTGAGTAGAAGACGGAGAGAAGTATCCCCCTTCTATTCGTCATACCCAGCGCGCCCATAAGGACCCTCATTTAAATAAAGGGTACCATCTCGGTTTGGCGAAAGGTGTCTAGCATGAGAAAGGGCCCTGCAATCCTACTAACTGTCGTCCTACTCTTGAGCACAACTATCCTCTCCGTCTCTGCCGTGAGGCCGATGCCTGTAGCCACGATAGTCATACACGAGGATCTTTCAGCCACCATGAAGGCCCAAGTCTTCAGGCTGATTCATGAGCCAGAAACCAGATACTTCTCCAATGTCCTTAAAGCCCCCATTCTCAACTGGATTAGTTATAGGGGGAATGTCACCATAAACATGACAAATGCGGGGCCTAGGGGGGTTTATACTCTAATAGCCATCCCCCGGCCGGGGGATCCTACCAGGAGAGCTAGCTTCTTCCCCAAGGCCGAAGCAGCTGGGTATTTTGACAATACGACGGTGCACACTTTGATGAGCTTCTTCTACGGAGATAGGTTCCTCCTTCTCTACGGAATAAGGTGGAACTTCGTCAACGTAACTTACGCATCTACGCCCCACATAAATTATACGGGGATAGTCTCGGTGGCCTCTGTTGCAGCTAAGAGTGACAAGATAAAGTCGCTGCATCTCTCCTTTAGAACTGAGGAGCAGATGGCCACACACGCCCTAATAGTGAACTACAATCTAACAGTGGAGAGTCTCCCGTTGGAACTCAGGAGAAGTCCCAGCGGTTACTACTACATAGATCTGACTCCTCTCACGGCCGCATTGCCGGACGATATTTCCGCCAACCTCTGGGTGAACTTCACAAGTCTGAAGATCTCGATACTTGGGGGGAATCCTGCACCAAAAGTGGTTATATGGAACGATGCTCTCTGGGAGTTTGTTCCCCAGCTTCAGGAGAACGGGAAGTCCCTAGTGGTTATAGTGCAGAAGGCTGAACCCTATGTACCCCCTCAACTCATCCTCTTAGCGGTGGTCCCACCCGTCATCGTTGGAGCTTATCTCTTCTGGAGGTTCAAGATGGAAAAGTCCAAGAGAGGGGTTAAGGAGAAGAAAGAAAGCTCTTGAGTACTCTGATAGCTAGTGGGAGGCTATAACCATATCCAGGTCCTCCCACAACGATATCTGCTCTTTCTTTGACCTCTCTAGGAGCATTGGGAAGGGATATCGATAGGCCCGCTACCGAAAACATCTCTAGATCATTGTGGGAGTCGCCTATAGCTGCCACATGTCTTGGGTTGATGCCTAACTCCTCGCATAAGGAGAGGAGTCCCGTTCCTTTGTTTACTCCCTTGGGCATTATGTGAAGGGCGTAGCCGCTGGTCGTTATCTCAACAGCCAGATCACTCGAGAGGATCTCGTCAACTAACCTCTCCTGAGTTACAGGGTCCATCCTTAAAGCCAAATCGACGTACCTGAATTTGGAATCTTCGGATAAATATTTTTTATATTTACTGTTTTCTATGAATCTCTTTACTTTCTTCATCGCGTTCAAATCACCAATTAGCTTGTATTCTCCCCCGAAGTATACCACTCCCCCGTTTTCGGCTATCCCGACCACTTGGGGGCTAGGTCTCAAGTAAGCTGACAAAGCGTAGGCGATAGGAAAAGGATTACCAGTTACTAAGGCTATAGGTACCTTCTCCCCCAGAGATCTCAGGGCTTTAACCGCTCCCAAGTGAATGTAAGGTTCCTCGTGGGTTAAGGTGCCGTCTACATCGACAGCTACGAGGTCCAGCCTCTCAAGCATTTTTATAAACGCCCCCAATCTATGCCAACCGAAGGGAGGTAAAGAAGGTTGCCATCATGGGGATATTCCTACAGCGCTAAAGGCGAGCGGGAGGCCATGGCTTCAGGAAGAGACTTAAGAGTATCGTTCAAGGAGACAGTTGAGTTGCTTAGAGCTATCCGAGGTAAGAAACTATCCGAAGCTTACCAAATCCTCGACGATGTGATAGCCCTAAAGAGGGCTGTACCATTCAAGAGGTTCAAGAGGGGAGTACCTCATAGAAGGGAGCTGAATGGTTGGAAACCCGGGAGGTATCCCGTGAAGGCCGCGAAGCTTGTCAAGAAGATACTCAAGAGCGCCGAGCACAATGCTACGAACAGGGATCTTGATCCTGACCGTTTATATGTGAAGCATGCGGCCGCCCAGACAGGAACCAAGCTGAAGAGGATATTTCCTAGGGCCTACGGTAGGGCCACCCCTAAGGTAGAGCAGCTAGTTCATGTTGAAATAGTGCTGGAGGAGAGGGAGGAGGAAGAATGAGCGCCACAAAGACCCTACCTAATTATAAGAAGTTCGTCCAAGAGGGCATTATTAGATACTCCTTACATGAGTTGATGGAGAAGGTCGCTGAGAAGGCCGGTTTTCATGGTGTCGATATTTCTTCCACGCCAGTGAGGGATATCATAACAGTTTACGTCGAGAGACCCGGGATAATTATCGGTAGGGGAGGGAGAGCCTCCAAGAGGATAGGGGAGATGGTCAAAGAGGCTCTAGGTATATCAAACCCCTACATCCAAGCTAAGAAAGTGGACGAGCCCTTCCTGAGTGCGAGAATCGTAGCGAGCTACATAGCTAGGAGAATTGCTAGGGGGGAGAGGCACAAGAGGGTGGCCTTCTCCGCTCTGAGGAGAGTAATGATGGCGGGCGCTAAGGGAGTTGAGATAAGGCTTGCAGGAAAATTCGGAAGTCAGAGGGCTAGAGAGGAGAGATTCAGGGCTGGAGTAATCTATAGATGCGGGCAGGATCAGATAGAGAAGGTCGATTATGCTGTTAAACATGTGCTAATGCCCCAAGGGGTAATCGGTGTGAGAGTGAGGATTGTGAGACCCGATGTCGAGAGCCCTGACATGGTAAAGATAAATGAAGATGTCATAGAAGAGATAAGGCAGAGGATGAAGGCTGAGAAGGAGGAGTTATCATCCTCAGAGGTGGAGGTTGAGGTTCCTGAGGAGTTAGCGGAGGCTTTAGAATCTTCTGAGGGAACTGAGGGTTCTGAGGAGCAGGGGAGTGAGGAGGCAGAAAGAAGCCCCATTACTGAAGAACCTGTGGCATCTGAATCAGGATCAGAACTTAGCTCAGAATCGGGAGAGGGAGCCGAGATATCCAAATCAGCAGATGAGACTGAGGGGGTGAGTGAGGTTGCCAACGAGGAAGGTTGAGGAATTGAGGGGTATGACCAACGAGGAACTTCTAGAGAGGCTTAGGGAGGTAGAGAAGGAATTCTTTCTTCTAGAAGCCAAGAGGCTCATGGGGGCAGCGGAAAAGGTTCACCTCAACAGAGAATTGAGGAGAGAGAAGGCCAGAATCTTGACCATCCTTAGGGAGAGGGGAATCAAGATATAGCCCCCATAAAGCCCTCTAATCTTCTTTATCACGAGCTCATCGGTTTGGAGGTGGAACTGTTGTCCTCGCCAAATCTATCAGAGTTGGGGACCAAGGGGAAGGTCATATACGAGACCAAGAACATGCTCGTGATCAGGACTGCTAGGGGTGATGTCAAGGTACCGAAGGAGAAGAGGTTGTTTTTATTTAGGTTGCCCAGTGGTAAACGAGTCATCGTCCTAGGTGATAAGATAATAGGAAGACCTGAGGAAAGGGTGAAGAGATTATGAGAAAGCTATCTGAAGCTCTAATCGGTGATGTGATTCCTCCTGAGAAGGAATGCTCCGATGATAAGTGCCCATGGCACGGAAGCATATCTATCCGGGGAAAGACCTTGGTAGGAAGGGTCATCAGCACCAAGATGACGGGGACCGTGACCGTGCTCGTTGAGTACCTTCACTACAGGCCGAAATATAAGAGATACGAGAGGAGAAGAAGCAAGATCCACGCGCATCTCCCGCCGTGCCTCGACATAAGGGAGGGAGATGTAGTTAAAATCGCTGAGACCCGAAGACTTGCGAAGACCGTCAGTCACGTAGTCTTGGGGAAGGTCAGGTAGAGGACCTCCTCCACCCGTACTTACTTTCGTCGTAGAAGGGCATTTTTGAGACCCTGACCCTGAGCTCCTTCAATCCCCTGACGATAAGTTCCTCTCCCTCCTTGGCTAATTCTGGGGGTATGTATCCCATACCTATACCCCTTCCCAAGGTTGGGCTGAAGGTACCGCTGGTAACTACGCCTACCTCCTCCCCGTCTTTGAGTATTCTGTCCCCCTTCCTAGGAGAGTTTCTGCTCTCGCTGAGTAGGCCCACTCTCTTCCTCTTTACCCCTTCCTCTTTTATTCTCATAAGCGCATCCTTACCTATGAAGGACTCTTTATCCAGTTTCACGGCGAAATCTAGCCCCGCTTCGAACGGATTTGTTCCTTCATCTATATCGTTCCCGTAGAGGACCAATCCAGCCTCGAGCCTGAGTATATCTCTAGCAACTAGTCCGCAGGGTACGGCTCCCTTGCTCACCAACTCTCTATAAAGGGATTCAGCCCAGCGAATGTCCCATGCTACTATTTCGTACCCATCTTCCCCCGTGTAGCCTGTCCTACTTATGATGAACCTGACGCCCTTATGCACGCTTTCCTCCACCCTGAACTTCTTAAGATCAAATCTTTTTCCTAATACCTCATGGACGAGATCCCTAGCCCTAGGCCCTTGGATGGCCATCATCACTGTTTTAAAAGTCTCGTCACTTAATTCTACATTCATGTCCCACTCTGATACCAACTCTTCAAACCACCTTAGGATCTTCTCCCTATTCGATGCGTTTACAACGAATAGTATGAACTCATCAGAGAGCTTAAAGGCCACATTATCATCCTTTATTCCACCTTCCGGATTGAGGGTTAGGGTATACCTCGTTCTTCCATTAGATATCTTGACGTTATTAGAAGTAGCCCTCTGCAGGAAGTCAACAGCATGAGGGCCCCTTAGGAGGAAGCGGCCCATGTGAGATGTGTCGAATATCCCGGCCGAGTTTCGAACCGCTAATGTTTCCTTAAGCGAGTTTGAGTACTTCATCGGCATTTCCCAGCCTGCAAATTCGAAGAACTTAGCTCCTAGTTCCCTGTGAAGGCCGTCAAGTGGAAGTCTAAACACCGGATCCCACCGATACCCCTACTCTACGAAAGGTTATTACATTTTCCTGCTATCTTGGGTCTTAGGGTTAAATATGGCCGAGGAACCAGCAGTTAAAGCGGCTGAGGAGATCGCATCCCAGTTGGGAGAAGATAGAGTGCTTTTAGAAGACCTAGACAGGTCTTCCTACTCTTATGATGCCTCAGGTATTATTTCGATCCCGTCTGCCGTGGTTAGGCCGTCAGATGTGGAAGATGTGTCGTTCATCATGGAGGCTGCCAATAGATATGGAGTTCCGGTAACACCCAGAGGCTCAGGAACTTCTCTGGTGGGAGGGCCACTACCCATAGAGGGCGGCATAGTTGTAGACATGCAGATGATGAATGGAATACTCGATAAGGATGATTACAGTGGTCTCATCAGGGTGGAGGCTGGAGTAAAAGTTTTAGAGCTAAATAAGGTGTTTCCAGATAGATTCATGCCTATCAATCCCGATGGAGCCGGTTTTTCTACTGTAGGTGGCCTGATAGCCGAGGATGCAGCTTCACCGCTTTCGGCCAAGTATGGAACCATGAAGGACCTAGTGATAGGTGTGGAACTAGTCCTTCCATCTGGAGAGGTAATTCTTGTTGAGCAGCCAGGCCCTCCTAGTAAATGGAATACCCTAGGGCTTCTATTAGGGTCGGAAGGGACCCTGGGGATCTTCACATCGGCCTATCTCAGACTCCCCCCTAGACCTGAGAGCAGGAGGGCTTTTGTAATAGAATTCTCGGATGTATCTGACTCTATTACTGTCCAAAACACTCTAGAGAAGGAAGGTATGGGTGTGATGGGTTTTGAGGTGTATCACAACTACAGGGAAGTGGTGGAGGGTGGTGGAACTGAAGCTCTCGCTTATCTGGAGTTAGCGGGCAAGGAGGAATGTGTGGATATTTGGAGTTCTAGGCTGAGGGAAGTGCTTGATAGCATGGAGATAGAGCACGAGGAGGCTGATTTAGATGAGGTAGAGGACATATGGATCAGGAGAAAGGGGATATATGAGATAGCTAGGAGCAGGGAATCGGCGATAAAGGTCGTAAGTATGAGGGTCCATCCTCATCTAGTCAGGGACGCTGTCCAAGAGATAGATAGGACAGGTTCTAGGATGAAACTCCCCGTGGTAACTGTCTTCGACCCACCTTTGGGGTGGGTCATGGCCATATTCCTATACGACCCTACGAACGAGAAGGAGGTAGAGAGGACGGAGAAGGCGGCTCAGAACGTCATAAACAGGACGGTATCGTTAGGAGGATCCGTAGGATTTGGAACTGGTGTCGGAGTCAATAGGATAACTCAAGATATGGATGAGGGCTTTGTGTCAATTTTCTCTAAGGTGAAGGAGGTACTTGACCCCAGCTGGATCATGAACCCAGGAAAGCTCATCGAGAGGTGAATCCCTTGGTAGAATTCCCGGAGCAGCTCGTTAAGGAGCTCGGGAGATGCATTGGATGCGGGGCATGTAATATACCCTGTCCAATGTTCCACGTGGAGGGTCTCAGGGAGACAGAGGGTGCCAGGGCACGTATAAAGCTCCTTTCAATGCTCAGCCATGGGAAGGTCGAGTTAACTGAGGAGTTCCTAAGTTATACGTTCACCTGCATGAATTGCGGGCTCTGCAGTAACTTCTGTCCGGTGGGCATAGACGTGTTCAGTGTGATTGTCGGTTCTAGGTCGGCGCTGATAGATATGGGGTATGTCCCCTTAGTCACCGTTGGTATGAGGGATATTAGAAGGAAGACGGGTAGTCCGATAGGAGATAGGATAACGAAGGGAGTTTGGCTGCCGCCAGACTTTCAGCCTGAGAAGGGGGCTGATCTGCTCTTCTTCGCGGGATGCTGGGTACACACGGTACCTGAAGTAGCACTGGCTGCGAATAAGCTCCTTCAAAAGATATCTGAGAGGGTAATTCCTGCGGGAACGAACGAACCTTGCTGTGGGGGCCTAGTTTACGTGATTGGAGAGAAAGATAGTTCCGAGGAATCTAGGGAGGAGTTAAGGAGGTTCTTGACGGATCTCTCCCCGAAACGCGTGGTGTCCGGATGTTCTCTTTGTGCCAATATGTTCACGGACTTAGGTATGGAGGATCTGGCTTCAGCTATAGAGGAAGCCTTGGAGGGGGGGAAGATCAGAACAAAGAGTTTGAAGGGGAAGAAGAACAGAGTGTTCTTGATACCCTCTTGTAGGAGCAATGGTGCTTCCAAGAGGATACTGAGATCCATAAAGAACGCGAATGTGCTGGAAATTCCGGAATGGGTATGCTGCGATTGTGGAGCGACGCTCATATACCAAGCCGAGCCAGAAAAGTTCGACAAATGGCTAGAAAAGCTCCTCGATATAGCCAGTAATATGAATGCCGATTACGTGATTATCGAGGAAATCGCCTGCTACTCTATGATCTACGAAGCGTTAGAAGGAAGGAATAAGGTAAAGGGCATGAAAATAGTCTCATTGCCCTCATTCCTCTTGGACCATATTTCATAATTCCCTACCACTCAATCCTCCTCTATCTCTATGAGGGACCTTTCCAAGATCGTGTATGGTCTACCCACGGATATGTATATGAAACCAGCCTCTTCAGCTTCTTCCGGATCGAATAAGAGTCTCCCGTCAAACAGTATGACTGGCCCGTCTTTTTTAACGGCTCTCCTTAGTTTTCTCAGGTCGAGCATTTTGAATTCGGTGTGATCAGTCACAAAGGCGATCGCATCAGCATCCCTGACTGCCTCCAAGATATCAGGAATGTACTCTCCCCCGAATGAGGACCTGACGAGTGGGTCATAGACCTTAATTGCATGGCCCCTCTTGACCAGTTCCTTAACGAAGGGCTCAACTGGGGACTCTCTAGGATCGGGAACATCTCCCTTGTACGTGGAACCCAGCACCGCTATAACGCCATTTCTTCCACCTCTAATTTGCCTCACTACCTCATCTAAAACGTCAGCATAGTGAAACGGCATCTCGGAGTTGAGTTCTCTAGCCTCCCTTATCAGGTTAGGTCGATATCCTCTCTCCTGCGAGGTCCAGAACAGGAACCACGGGTCCTTAGTTAAGCAGCTCCCCCCTACACCTATTCCCGGGACCAGCATGTTCACCCTAGGGTGCTTATTAGCCAGCTCCCTGACTTTCCTCACATCAACACCTAAAACCTCGCACATTCTCGCAACTTCGTTGGCGAACGCTATGTTCACATCTCTGTAAGAATTCTCCACAAGTTTGACCATCTCAGCCGTAAGAGGATCCACTATCTCTATTCCTCCCTCGACGAAGGACTCATAAAGTGTCTTAGCAAGCATTCCGGATTTTTCATCGATAGCTCCAATTATCCTGAAGTTCTGGATGAGTTCTTGGAGGAGCTTTCCAGGCAGAGCCCTCTCTGGGCAGTACGCTAGGTAAACATCTCTGCCCACCCTGAGGCCCTTAGATTCGATCGTCGGGATTATCAGATCATAGAATGTTCTAGGAGGTAATGTACTCTCTATTACGATGAGCCCGCCCCTCCTCACCACCTTAAGAGCGCTCTCTAGGGCCGACATCACCATGGTGAGGTTGGGGCCATCCCTCCCTTTGGGAGTGGGAACAGCTATCAAAACCACATCAGACCCGTATAGCTCGTTCAAATCCCCTGTGGGAAAGTAGTTTCGCTCTTTGAGCTCGTATAATAGTTCTGATATGCCCTTCTCCTGTTTGAGACGAGTTTCTCCCCTCGATAACTCGTCTATTAAGCTCTTGTTCACATCGAATCCGTAAACAGTGAAACCCGCTCTTGCCATGAGAAGTGATGTGGGAAGACCTATGTATCCCTGTCCTAAGACAGATATCTTGGCTTCCCTAGCTCTAAGGGCCGTCTCTAGATCCTCATAGAGTACCCTCTTCATTTTCCCTCGGTTCGTGAGTGAACGTTGGCTTCTAAAAGGATAGCCCTGAAAAGGATGAAATTGAACGAAAAAGAGCCTGTTATGGGGATGAAAGGATCAGACAAGCGTTCCTTCCCTTTCTCTAACCTTTAGCCTAGTTATGTACCCCGCTATCCTGTTTCTATAAACTTTGGACTTTATTTCAGCTATTTGAGAGAGCATCCTCTTGTTATGCTCGAAGTCTTCGGTCCAAAGGTCTGGATACTGCTTGACAAGCTTGTACGCCGTCCTCTTAATTACCTTCTCCCTCACTGTTCCCATATCTATCCTCGGAAGGGGACTGACCCCACTCCATTTTAATCTTTTATGATTCCCTCACGGTAACCGTCGAGGTCTGTTAGAGGCAGTTGAGAGTATGAGCACTGCAGACATGGCCAGTAAATTAGGCACATCTCACCGGAGTTTAAGGCATCTCTGTAGCAGGGATTTCCCGCAGACCGAAGAGATTATATTTGCGGCAAGTGTCGTATATCGGCCGCCCGCCACTGGATGACCCCGCGGGTAGGGAGGAAAGCGTGGGCTGACCTGTGACCTGCGGGGATTAGTTGGCGGGCGGACATCTCTATGCTTGGGAGGATGGTTATCTTGGCAGATAATTCGAGGAGGGACGCCTTCCACCATAAGTATATTGCCAAATTGGAGGTTATAGTTAACGGCATAGTGGAGACGAGTGATGTCATAGGAGCCATTTTCGGACAACTGGAGGGCCTGCTCGGTCCTGAATTAGAGTTGAAAGAGCTCCAAAGGACGGGAAAGATTGGGAGAATAAACATAAGGATGAGGAGGGAAGGGGATAGATCTAGAGGGATAGTCGAACTTTACTCCGGGCTTGATAAGGTCAGAACGGCATTGCTTGCCGCAGCCATGGAGACCGTGGACAAAGTCGGTCCTTACCCAGCGAAATTCAAGTTGATCAGAATACTCGATGATAGGGAGGAAAGGAGAAATGAAATAGCCAAGAGAGCCGCTGAAATATTGAAGAAGTGGTCCGTTGAGAGGGAGGATAGTTTCAGGAAGCTCATAGAGTTCGTGCAAAGAGAGAGCGCGAAGTCCAACTTCATACTCTATGGGGATGAAGAGTTGCCAGCTGCCAGAGGCATTGAGGATGCTGAGGAGATAATAGTCGTTGAAGGTAGGGCTGATGTCATGAACCTCCTGAAATACGGATACGACAACGTTATAGCGATGGGCGGTGCAGTGGAAAGGGTTCCTAAGTCTCTGGTCAAGTTAATTTCAGAGAAAGAGGCCATAGCTTTTGTTGATGGGGATAGGGGCGGTGAAATGGTCCTCAGGACGCTACTCGAGCAGACGGACATAGATTATGTGGCTAGAGCTCCAGAAGGAAAGGTGGTCGAGGAACTCACGGCTAAGGAAATTAGAAGGGCCCTCTCCTCAGCTGTCCCGGCTGAGGAAGTCAGGAAGGAGCTTGGAATATCTCCACCTCAAGAGAGGAGGATCGCCGTCATAAGATCCGCCTCACCTCATGCACCCCACCAGAGACACGAGAGGGAGGAGGATGAGAGGCTGCTCAGGATACCCGAGATGTTCAGGGAGCAATACGCGAGAGTTAGAGGTACAGATAAAGTTCTGCTACTGGATGACAACCTCTCGCTTATAAGGGAGGTATCGACGTCTGATCTGCTCAGCGCTCTATCTGAGGTTGGTGGCGTCAGGTACATCGTCTATGATAGGATAGTTACCCAGAGGATAGTGGATAAAGCCTACGAGGTGGGCGTCAGGGCCATAGTCGGGGGAATCGCCAGAGATATCGTGAGGAGACCTTCGGGAATGGCGATATATACTGCACAGTAGGTGGCGTCATCTTGAAGATCCTAGAGCAGGATCTCAAGAAGGGATTCATTAAGCTGAGAGTCGAAAATCTGGATGATCTCTACTGGCTCTCCTCGATCTTAGAGCCAGGAGACCTCGTTACCATGAGAACTACTAGGAGGGTGAAGCAGGAAGGGATAAGGGCCGACAGTGGGGAGAGGGTCTCAATGACCATCACTTTAGAGGTGGAGAAGGTCAAAATCGATCAATACTCCGCTAGGTTGAGGATTACGGGTATAGTAAGGGTAGGTCCTGAGAAGTTCGGGATACAGGGGCAACACCACACGTTAAACGTCACTGAGGGATCCACACTAAAGATCATGAAGAAGAGATGGAGTAGATCCCACTTAGACATATTGAAGAGAGCGGAAGAGTCCTCCAGCAAGGGGAACGTCATATTGGTGGCTATAGACGATGAAGGCGCGACCGTTGCGAAAGTAGATGCTTATAGGGCGGAGGAGATAGCTTATGTCAGATCAAGCCTTCCATCAAAGAGAGGAGACCTAAAAAAGAGGGATGATGCAGAGAGGAGGTACTACGCGGAGCTCTCGTCCCTATTGGAGGAGATAGATTCTAGGATGAAACCCCAAGCCATAGTGGTGGGTGGCCCCGGATACACGAAGGAGAAGTTTTCATCCTATTTGAAAGAAAGAAACCCTGAACTCGGGAGGAAGCTCAGGGAAGGAGGAGCTACCAGCTCTACGTTTTCTGGTATCTTGGAGATGATAAAGCGAGGTGATGTGGAGAAGGTGGTGAAGGAGCTAACCCTAGCGCAGGACATGAGAGCGGTGGATGAGATATTCGAGCTGCTTGGAAGGGGCTCTAGGCTCGTTACCTATGGGCTGAAGGAGGTGATGAAAGCCCTAAAGTACGGTGCAGCTGATGAAGTCTTGGTAGCCAGTTCCCTGCTCTTTGATCCTGAGACGCGTGATGATGTGCTCAAGATACTGGAGATGTGTGAGGACACGAGAGCTGAGTTTCACATAGTGGATGCGAAGAGCGAACCCGGTGAGAAGTTGCTGTCCTTGGGAGGAATCGCCGCGAAACTCAGGTATCAGATAGAGTAGGATCACAATTCATCCTCAGCTAACCTCGATCTGAATCCTTTTTTCACTTTTTTGAGCTTTAATATGGCTTCTTCAAAGCTCTCCCCCGGTAATAGTCGGTAGGTGAGGTACAGACCAGTCGTCCCAACGGACCTCCGCTTCATTAGTACCCTCACCCTCTCCTTAACTACATCCTCACCCACGCCCAGCACCCTAGCCACATATTCCTCGTATCCGATCACTGGGTACTCCAAGTGCCCGTTCTCCGTTGGGAATATCAGCTTCAGTTCCTTATTCACTCCGGGAACCCTCTTTCCCTCTTTGAGGCCCATCAAGCCAAGCCTTCCGCCGAATTTGTAGAACTCCTCTTCCCTCTTTCTCAACGTTCCTATCGGTATGGAAACCGTGGTATTGTCGTCGAAATGAATGTAGTATTTGGGGGTGCTCCTAGGGGTTGCTTGGACTATTTCCCTGTAGAGAGGATCCCCTAGATGATCTGCAAGAATCCCCTCCAGCAGAGAGGGAGGGAGCGAGTATTTAGGTACCACCACATCCACATCGCTGCCTTCCCTGACGTCCCCGCGGGCCACGCTTCCGTAGACATAAGCTGGTGTCCTCCTGCTGGACAGCACTTCCATTACTTTGATCGCTCTCCTCCTCTTCCTAGCCAGTATCCTCCATCTCTCAGGATCATAAACTACCTCCGCTTCCGGTTTTATATCGAGCAATGCGTGCACCTTACTTGATGAATGAACCCTCAACCACTAAAAGTGCTCTCAAGTGCAGTAGATGCGGATCGAGTGATGTCCTAATCGTGAGGAGGTACTCTGGGGAGGCATTATGCCGCCGCTGCCTTAGGAATTCTCTCCTTGTTAGGATAAGGCGCGCCATAAGCAGATACAAGCTTCTTAGTAGAAATGATGACATTATCTTCCTTAGATCCGGGCTCAAGCGGGATGACCTATTATGGGATCTTTTCTCGGAGATCGAATCCGAATTCCCCGTCTCCATTAGGGAGGAAAAACTGCCTCCACACACAGATTTATGGGAAGCCATCTTAGTACTCCTAAAGGAAGAAGAGGGGATTGATAACGGTAAAGTGATCCTCCCGCTTCTCTTGGATGATGCTGTTGGTCTCCTCCTGAGGTTCATATTTACGGGATCGCCATCCCTTCTCGTGTTGAGAGGTAGGATACTACTAGCCTTGAGGGAGGTCCCTGGTTACATTTCACCCTTCGTCGAAGTCCCCGTGGAAGAACTGTTGGCCCTCTCGGAGTCGAGAGAGTCTTCGCGAGAGTTCGAGAACGTCTATCTGAGGCTAGTGTGGAAGTTAGAGGAGGAGAACCCGGGAATGAGATTCAATGTGTTGAGGGTGTCCGAGAGGGGGGACTTCCTCAAATCCATCGGCATAGTTTTTAGATAGGGACCCACTCGGAAGGTTGAACAGGGCGAGGCGGGAACATGTCGGAAAGGGAGGCGTTTGAACTAACTCCTAAGGGAGAGAACTTCTCCAGATGGTTCGATGAGGTTCTCTTCAAGGCGGAGATATTGGATGAGAGATATCCAGTTAAGGGAATGTACGTATGGCTTCCCTTCGGATACGAACTCATGGAGAACGTGATGAACGTCATGGAGAGACTGATGAGACAGACCGGACATAAGAGGGTTTATTTCCCTGGCGTAGTACCGGAGGGAGTTCTCAGCAGGGAGTTCAGATTCATTAAAGGCTTCGAGGATTCTATCTACTGGATCACCCGGTTAGGTAAACAAGAGATAAAGGAGAAGCTGGCGCTGAGACCAACAAGCGAGGCTATTATGTATGAAGTCTTGAATAGATGGATAACGAGCTACAAGGACTTACCTCTTAGGATCTATCAGATCGTCCCGGTATACAGGTACGAAACCAAGGCCACCAGACCCATGCTGAGGGTCAGGGAGATCGTGTTCTTCAAAGAGGGACACACATTCCACGCTACCTACGAGGATGCAGTGAAGCAGGTAGAACTGGAGGTCTGGATCTATAAGAAGTTCTATGACGAGCTCCTAGTCCCTTACGTAGTGGTGAAGACCACACCTTGGGACACCTTCCCGGGAGCCAAGTATAACTACGATTTGATAACTATAATGCCCGACGGGAAAGCCTTGGAACTTGGAAGCGCCATTAACTTCGGTGATCTGTTCGCTAGGACCTACGGATTGGAGTACATGGATGAGAATGGGGAGAGGAAGAACGTCAATACCACATCCTTCGGTATATCTGAGAGGTCATTGGCGGCCTTGATAGCCATCCACGGTGACGATAGAGGATTGAAACTCCCGCCCAAGCTTGCCCCCATTCAGATCGTCATAGTGCCTATTCCATCCAAGGGGTACGAGGACAAGGTCCTCGAGTACGCCAAGGAGGTCTACAATTCCCTCGCTAGTGATTACAGGGTCGAACTGGATGACACCGATGAAAGGCCCGGATACAAGTTCTTCAAGTGGGAGATGAAGGGCGTGCCTGTGAGGATTGAGATCGGTAGAAAGGAGTATGAGGAGAGGACTCTAACCCTCTTCAGGAGGGACACCATGGAGAGGTCTCTAGTTCCGTTTGACGACATCGAGAGCAGGGTCGATTCCCTCTTCCGTGAAATAGAGGAAGAAATGAGAAGGCAGGCGAGAGAGTATTTTGAGGAGAGAACGGTCCATGCCAAGACAGTAGAGGAAATCAAGGAGAACGTAGGCGAGAAGATCGTGTCATTTCCGTGGTGCGGTTTAGAGGAGTGTGGTCATGAGGTAGAGGAGGAGGTGGGATACGGCATACTCGGATACGAGGAAAATGCACTAGAAGGTAAGGAAGAGAAGTGCGTTGTCTGTGGAAGAGAGGCGAAACACAGGGCATGGATAGGAAGATCTTACTGATCGCCAAGCATCCAAGCCTCTCTTCTTCCCGATTTCCTCTTCTCATCTCCAAAATTTCCCGTTAACTGATGGTGGTTGCTAGACGCCACAGAAGGAAACCTTTATTTTCACGGGACACCACAGTTCGCTAGGGAAATGTATGCCTAAGAAGAGAAAAAACAGGGGTAGGAAACTGGGTGGTTCCGGCCACGAGAGGATAGTCCAATGCTATCAATGCGGGAGGGCTGTTCCCGCTGATAAGGCGGTTAAGGTGACCAAGTGGGTATCACCCGTCGGTGGAAGCCTCGGAAAGGATCTAGAGAGGCAGGGGGCCTACATATCCAAGAGGCTTGAGACCAGATATTACTGCATAAGCTGCGCGGTCTATCTAGGGATCGTGAGACCTAGGTCTGAAGAGGAAAGGAAGGTTGCCGTTCCCCTGAACAGGCCATATAGGAAGAGGGGATCGTCGAAGCTTCCTCTCAAGTTCCTCAAGGTGTGAGAGGGGGTCATCCAAACCACTCCTCCAGACCCCCTGTCTTCCTCTCAGATATCCCAACCTTCTTGAGGGATGATAGGGTTCTCTCCATGACTTGATCGAAGAGCTTCACATAGTAATCCACATCTACATCATCCAGATCGAAGAATTCCGCCGGTCTCGCTCTCTCATTAACGCTTCCTGGTCCTTTAATGATGAGGATCCTCAGAACCTGACCCCTGTGAACCTCTATTCCTTTCTTCTCGAGGAGCCATGTCGCTACATAGAATCCCTTCGTTCTCCTCTCGAATTTATCTAGTTCTTTGCCCATGGTCTCCATGATGATTAGATCCTCTTTCCTGATCTTTCTATCCAAGATTTTACTCCTGTACTCGTCGATCAACCTCTTTATTTCATCCAAATCGCTCCCTCTTAGGGCCATTTCAACCACCTTCCTCTGAGCCTCCTTCACTATGGGCGGGTAATCCCTCCTGATGAACTCGAATCCTTTGGCAATGAGCCTACCCTCTACTAGATGGGCATACTTTTTCTTCGCGACATAGATACCCCTCTCGGCGATGTACTCCAGCTCGATTCTTATGGGAAGATCCCTATTCACCTCCTCGAGGAGTTCTTCGTAATCCTCTCTTTTCCCTCCAACGAGTTGGATCCCATCTGTGTCTATGTAGATTACGGTAAGTCCCTTGTGTTCAGCCCTCTCTCTGACCCTCTTTATGTAGTATCTCCCGTAAGCGGATGTTATCCTAGCTGCTTTCACATTCATGAGGAGGGCATTAGTCCATCCCATGTAGCCATACATAGCATTAGTCACAACCTTGACGGCTTTCTGAAGGGCATCCAGCCTCTTATACTCCGGATTGTCCTGTGAGAGCTCTTTCATCTTAGCCTTGATGGTGGATCTCTCCACCATCAACTTCTCAACCAGTATTGGAACCAGACCCCTCACATCTCTGCATATCTTTGCAGTTACTCCCTCTACCTCGACCTCTTCAACCTCACCACAGAGTTCTGGGGAAGGATCGACTGTCTCAAAGCTTATGTTGTGGTGAGCCATTATCGAAGGATACATGCTGGCGAAATCCAAATAGCCTATCTCCTCGTACATGCCGGGTGATTTCAGCCAGACGTAGCCACCCTCGTATCCACTCTCCCTCCTCACCTCTTTGGGAGGAAATACCCAGTTGTGGGATTTCGCTTCTCGGATGACGTAGGATTCCACTATTTCGCCTACTGGGGTCCTGATCAGTCTGTGAATGGGTCTTAAAGTGAGTTTAGAGAGTTCTGCTTGGTGATCCATCAATTTTCCGTATATCTCCCTTATTGTGTGAAGTTTTTGTTTTAAGTAACTGATGGCTCCGTCCCTATCCGATCTCCAAGCCTCCGCCACCCTGAACTTCATTAATGCCTTTGGCCTTTCTACACCTATCTCATCAGCTAGCTCGTACCATGTCCTCTCCGGGAGTTGTGGGAAGTCCCTCCAAGCGATTGGGAAAATATCTAGGTTAGCCCGTCCCTTTATCCTATTTTCTACCAATATGGTCCCCCTGAAGAACCTACCAGTTTCTTGAGGCTCGGATCCATCCCTCCCTATCGCTAACTTGATCCCATGGAACCTTGATCGGGCCATCATATGCTTGAACTCGTCGGCATCATGCCCGTATCCAACTAAGGCATCCGGATCTTCCGTTCTAATCATTGAGACGAATTCTCTAAGCACGATTGAATCATCCAGATCCTCCGTCGTGATCGTCTCGATAGGGCCGTCATCGACAGCGTAGGCGACGGCCACGATCGGGCTCTTCCCCTCTATGGGGAACCCTTCATCGCTGTATATTAGCCCCGAGAAGAAGACCTTCTTGAGATCATCAAGTCCACCGGGTTCTCCTATGGGTTTTAATTCATCATCCAGTTGTGAGAATGGAGTCAGCTTGTGATCGACGCAGAACTGGAACCAGGGGGGAACGTCTATGTCAAAGGGTCTCTCCACCCTTTTGGCGGCCTTCTTCCTAGACTTATCGTCCAAGAAGTAGAACTTGGTTAGCTCTTTCTCTACACCCATGACTCTGGCTTTCACTCTCTCTTTGTCTATGAAGCCGTGTACCTTCGTCTCCTCATCTGGGAGCGTGTAAAAGTAAGGCCTGTGCTTCAGTTTCTTGCTGGTTCCTCCAGCGAACCACACCTCCACCGCTCCCTCGAAATCTTCCAAATGATAGTAGATTGAGGGCATGATGCTCCTCTCCTGACTGGGTGCAGAGGCGCTTTAAGGTTTCGCTCCCCTTGCCTGTAAAATCTTTATTCAGGCACTCCTCGATGGTCAGCGATAGATTTTTGGATGGCCATCCAAGTAGCTCGGTGATCCCTTGGATAAGTTCAACTCCCTAATAGTCAGGTACTCCGAGATAGGCCTGAAGTCATCGCATGTCAGGAGAGAGATGGAGAGATTATTGATCAGGAATTTAGAAGAGACTTTCAGAGCGGAAGGTGTTCACTTCATCAAGATCGTCAAGAGAGCCAGTAGGATAGTGGTATACACATCCGACCCGCGGGTCAGGGAAGTCACTAGGTGGGTATTCGGTGTTAAGTCCTATAGCCCCTCCATCGAGATTGACGCCGAGGTGGATTCCATAAAGAGGGTAGCCCTATCTATTGCTGCTGAGAGGGGCGGTAGCTTCGCAGTTAGGGTTCAAAGGGTAACTAAGGATTTCCCTCTCACATCAGTAGAATTGGCTAGGGATGTCGGTAGTCTAATAAAGGGTAGCACGGGAAGGCCCGTTGACCTGAGCAATCCGGATCAAGAGATAATCGTAGAGATAGTGGCGGGCAAGGCATACGTCACTGATGAGAGGATAAAGGGATACGGTGGGCTTCCTGTCGGCAGTCAGGGTAAGGTGATCGCCCTGATATCCAGTGGTATAGACAGCCCCGTAGCTGCTTGGCTCATGATGAGAAGGGGGGCTATTGTCATACCTGTACACTTCCGGAAAACTCCGGAAGAAGAGAGGGGGTTCAGGGAGATCGTTTCGGTACTTAAGAGATACTCTCATGGCGTTAGATTCGAACCCATAGTGGTAGAACACGGGACAGCTCTGAGGGATTTCGTTGAGAAGGGTGCTAGGGAGTGGACATGCCTCCTATGTAAGAGGAGAATGCTGGTAATCGCCAACAAGTTGGCCAAGGAGATTGGAGCAAGCGCCATAGTCACAGGCGATTCCCTCGGCCAAGTGGCTAGCCAGACCCTAGATAACTTGGAAGTGGAGAGTAGGTGCTTGGAAAAGCCTGTGCTTAGGCCCTTGATAGGGATGGACAAGGATGAGATAGTCGAACTGGCGAAGGAAATCAGGACATATGACGTATCTATATCATACGACGTTTCCTGCCCATTTGTCCCCAAGAAACCTAAAACTAGGGGTAAATGGAGGGATTTCGTGAAGATCGTGGAGAAAGTAGGAGCGGATGAGTTGCTACACACATGTTAAGGGGGCTTAGCGGCTTCCGCGTTTCCCGAGCCCTTACGGAGCTCAGTACTCCGCGGAACGCGGCCGGGCTTAACTTCCGGGTTCGGAATGAGTCCGGGTGTGTCCCCGACCGCTATGGCCGCTCGCCCTCGTAGGGGGGTATTAGCTCTCATTTATAAACTTGAAGGTCGACGTAGGAGTGAGCACGCAGCGAGGTGCCCCGGGAAATGAGCAAGGTCAGACAACTGACTAGAAATTTCGATCCTAAGAAGTACGAGCCGGAAATACTGAGGTTCTGGGATGAAGCCAAGATCTACGAGAAGTTGAGGGAGGCCAGAAGAGGTAACAGAAGGTTCCATTTCTTAGATGGCCCTCCTTATCCTTCATCGGACATGCCTCACCCGGGAACCGTGTGGAACAAGATAATCAAGGACTCGGTCCTCAGGTTCAGAAGAGGGGAAGGTTACGATGTTCTGGATAAGCCAGGATGGGATACTCATGGACTTCCCATAGAGGTGATGACCGAGAAAGCCTTGGGATTCACTTCTAAGAAGGATATCGAAAATTATGGAATTGACAAGTTCGTTCTCAAGTGTAAGGAGCTCGCCACCAAGAACTTAGAATCTATGACCGAGCACTTCAAGGAGTTCGCGGTGTCAATGGATTGGGATCACCCATACAGGACATTCGAGAATGACTACATAGAAAGCGCTTGGTGGGGCGTAAAGAAGATCTGGGAGAGCGGAAGACTCTACGAAGGGGAGAGACCTGTTCACTGGTGCCCCAGATGCGAGACAGTTCTATCCGATTACGAAGTTAGTGAGAGCTACAAGGACCTAATGGATCCCTCCATTTACGTAAAATTCAGGATCCGGGGGGACGAGAACGAGTACCTGCTCATATGGACGACAACTCCCTGGACTCTGCCGGGTAATGTGTCGGTCATGGTGCATCCAGATGAGAAGTATGTTAAGGTCAGAGTTGGTGAGGACCTGCTGATCCTAGCTAAGGCCAGGTTGGATGCTGTGATGAAGGATGCCGGGGTGGAGGAGTACGAGGTCGTGGAGGAGTTTGATGGGCGCACGCTTGAAGGTTTGAGATATGAGCACCCATTGGAGGATCTGATACCCATCCAGCAAAAGCTCAAGGATGTGCACAGGGTTGTGTTGAGTGAGGAGTATGTCACGATGGAGGAGGGTAGTGGTTGCGTGCACAGCGCGCCAGGCCATGGTAAGGAGGACTTCGAGGTCGGCATGAAGTACGGCCTTCCCGTTGTGAGTCCGGTGGATGAGAGGGGGAGGTTCACTGAAGAAGCTGGTAAGTATGCTGGTCTCCAAGTGAGAGAGGCTAATAATCTGATAATCGAAGATTTGGACAAGAGAGGTGCACTTTTCCATAGGGGAACTGTCATACACAAGTATCCCGTATGCTGGAGATGCGACACTCCGCTAATAATAAGGACGACCAAGCAGTGGTTTGTCAAGCTGACGGACCTGAGAGAGAAACTGCTCGAGGAGAGCGGAAGGGTAAAGTGGGTTCCCAAATGGGGAGGGGAGAGGAGGTTTAGAGATTGGCTGCTTGGTTTAGAGGACTGGATAATATCGAGGCAGAGGTACTGGGGCATTCCTCTTCCGATTTGGAGGTGCGAGAGATGCGGTCACATAGAGGTCGTTGGTTCCGCTAGAGAGATTGAAGAAAAGTCTGGAGCAAAGCCCGAGGACCTCCACAGGCCGTGGGTGGACAGGGTTACGTGGAAGTGCCCTAAATGCGGAGGGAAGATGAGAAGGATTCCCGATATAATGGATGTGTGGTATGACTCGGGTGTATCCTTCTTCGCTAGCGTTGGTTATCCTCATAGGAATAGGGAGACCTTCCAAGAGATATTTCCAGTCGATTTCATAACGGAGGGACATGATCAGATAAGGGGATGGTTCTTCAGTCTCCTCAGGATGGGGACCCTCCTGTTCAACCAAGTTCCATACAAATCCGTTCTCATGCATGGCTTCATGTTAGACGAGAAGGGAAGGGAGATGCATAAGCGTCTGGGGAACTACGTACCTCCACCGGAGATTTTGAAGAATGTCGCTAGGGACACCTTTAGGTTCTTCGTCCTCACTAAGGTTCCGTGGCAGGACTTGAGGTTCTCTTGGAAGGGACTTAAAGAGATGGAGAGGCGTCTATCTGTCATTTGGAACGTTTACGTATTCGCCACGACTTATCTTAGGGATAAGGAGTTGGATCAACTCCCTCCCAAAGAAGAACTCGATCCTGTTAACAGATGGGTCCTGTCTAGGCTCCATTCGATGATGAAAAAGGTCAGGGAGAGTATGAACGAGTATCACCTCCATGTAGCGAGTAATGAGGTACTCTCATTCCTGATAGAGGATCTAAGTCACTTGTACCTCAGGGTAGCTAGGAAGAAGTTGAGGTCGAAGGATAGTTCCGTGGCTGATCAATGGGGGAGGGTGCTCTACCATGTGCTAAGGGAGACCTTGCCCTATCTTTCCATCTTTGCGCCGCTCATGTCGGAGAAGATATACCTAGAATCGTTTAAAGGGGAGAGCGATCCCGAGAGCGTTAACTTCCTCTTGCTGGCAGATCCAGACGATCAGATGATCGATCCTGAGCTAGAGAGCATGATGGAATATGTCAGATCTATAGTCAGTGCCTCTGGATTCGCTCGATCGAATGCAGGAGTGAGGAAGAGACAGCCTCTTAGGGAGATGGTCGTCGTTACCGGGAATGACAATGTGAGGAGGGCCGTTGAGGTGCTTAAAGATGTACTTATCACCGAGGCTAACGTTAAGGATGTGAGAATCGGGGAAGAGCCTGCTGAGGGGAAATGGACTAAGGCTGATTTCAGCGAAGGAAGCGTGTTCCTTAACTTGGAGATGGGAGAAGAAGAGATCTTGGGAGGTCTTGCTAGGGAATTAACTAGAAGGATACAGCTCATGAGAAAGGAATTGGGTCTCACCATAGGTTTGGAGAGGATAGAGGTTTATTTGCAGGGTGATGAAGATCTGAGAAAGGCACTGGAGAAATATTACGACGAGATAGCTTGGGACTCTGATGCCAATGTTATAAAGTTCGTTAGCGACGAGAGCGAGGTGCCTAGTAGTTCCTTCGGGAAGGAATGGGAAGTAGACGGTAGGAGGGTATTCATATGGGTGAGGAAGGTGGAGTGAGGGTCCACGGCTGGGTCAGCGAGGTACGCGATCTAGGAAGGATCAGGTTCGTTGTCATAAGGAACTGGAAGGAGAAGGTCCAACTGACGCTCAAGAGAGGGGTCACTCCTGATGAGTTATTCGAGCTAACCGAAGACCTAACTCAGGAATCAGTAATAGAGGCGATAGGTGAGGAAGTGGCAGAGAAGAGAGCAAAAGCTGTGGATAGGGAGGTAGTGCCCACTAAAATCATTGTGCATTCCATAGCTCATCCAAAACTTCCAATGGATCCAAACTGGAAGGTTCCAGCCCAATTACCAACCAGGTTGGATAATCGTCCTCTAGACCTCAGAAGGCCGGAGGTCCAAGCGATTTTCAAGATAGAAGCATCCTTAATCCATGGCATGGAAGAATGGTTAAGAGAGAATGGGTTTCTGAGGGTATTCACGCCGGCCATAATAGGGGCAGCAAGTGAGAGCGGTGCTGAGGTCTTCAGGGTTCATTACTTCGATAGAGAGGCGTATCTGAGACAGGACCCCCAGCTGCACAGGCAGCTGACCATAATAGGGGGGTTTGAAAGGATATACGACCTAGGCGTGAACTGGAGGGCGGAATTAAGTCATACTCCTAGGCATTTGAGTGAGTTCAGGTCGATAGCCGTTGAGTTAGCCTTCATAGAGAATGAGCAAGACACCATGAGGGTTGAGGAGGAGATGATCAGAGCCGGCATAAAGCGGGTAGTGGAGGAGAGGTCAAAGGAGTTGGAGCTACTGAAAGTCGACTTGGAGGTCCCTAAAACGCCATTTCCAGAATTGAGGTTCCCTAAAGTATATGATATATTGGAGGAGATGGGGAAAAGTGTGGAGTACGGTGAGGATTACGATACTGAGAGCGAGAGACTTCTCTGGCAATACGTGAAGGAGGAATACGGTGCGGACTTCTTCTTCGTCAACAGATTCCCGTTTAAAGTAAAGCCCTTCTACGTGATGAAGGAAGACGATACTTGGGCTAGGAGCGTTGATCTCCTCTACAAGGGGCTGGAACTTAGTTCAGGAGGTCAGAGAGAACATAGGTACGATGTGCTCGTGTCTCAAATAAAAGAAAAAGGGATGAACCCAGAAAGCCTCGAGTGGTTTACCAAGTTCTTCGCCTACGGGGCACCGCCCCATGGAGGATTCGCAGTAGGAATAGAGAGGCTCACCATGAAGATGCTGGACCTGCCAAACATAAAGGAAGCTGCCCTCTTCCCGAGGGATCCTGAGAGGGTATTGCCTTAATCTTGAGATGAGGTTATCGACGATAGTCGTTCAAACGTAAAATAGGCCCGAGAGATGGAACGCCTGAAAATGTGGAATAAGAAGACTCTAGCGCTGATGGCAGCGCTGCTATTGCTGTCAATAAGTTCCCCTAATGCGCATGCTCAGCCGTCCACCACCCATCCATCGGACGGCGTGAGATACAATGGAATGGCTCTAATTAGAAGCGAGAGCGCTCCCGCATCCCTTCATCTGGTGAAGGCCGTGGGTTACTCCGTAACTGTGATGGCGAAAATAGGTGATGAAGGTTACTATTTGCTCAGGGAGAAGAACACCACTTATAACTCGGTCTTGGTGAACGGCACGAACATCACATTCGTGCTCAAAGGGACGTCTACGATCTCTTACCCGGCTTACGAGGCCGATAACGCGACTGGATACGCCTTCATAGGGCCCTTTCTAGTGAAGGCATCGTCGAATCAGATTCATGAGATATCAGTTCTATCGAAGAGGAATCCTACGGTGGAACTCCTTGAGGCTAAGGTTGAAGGAGAAGCGATCGCTATGATAAGGGGAAACGAGTCTAAGGGTTTCTGGGTCTCATCGCTGGATGGATGGATCTTTGAAGTTAATTGGACGAGGGAAGGAGATCTCTCCACAATCCTCATATGTAAAAACAATACCGTGATCTCCTTCAATGGCCTCATTAAACCTCTAGCAAGCGATGTGGAGATGGAAGGTCCTGTGAGTCCCTACAAGTATACGAAGCTCGATGTCCGAGAGGGAGAAGTCTCTCTACAGGCTTATGGCCCCTCAATAAACCTGACTTTAACGGATAGGCTACCTATCACCGAATTTCTTGGGATATATGTTTTCAACGGTGAAAAATATCTAGTGAGAGTCGATCGAATCGGGCCCCTCACCTACGCTGTATTGTCCCCTGATCGATGTGATACTTGCGTTATCGATGGATCGACCTTCGTGTCTGATCCGAATTTCACCTTGGACATAGGGTTAAAGGCACCTGATGAGGGGATCGGTGGCACCTCTGTAGATATTTCCGTACATCCAGGAGGGGCGTCGAATCTGACCCTCCTCCTTCCAGGTGAGAAGTCTGTATTCTTGAGAAACGAGGGCTTCGACTATCTGCTCAGGGTTAACCTCCCCCTCCCGAACACCGAGATCGTGGCCCCGGTCTATCTAACTGGATTTTCCCCTGAAGGAGTCTATGGTATCGAGCATAGCATGAAGATCCTGAAGGCTTACGATGTCAGGCTGTTAAACGGATCTCGTATATTTCTCGTTGGAGGTAAGGGTGATCTCCATGTCTTGGCATTGAACATGGGGCCAGCCCCACTTTCCTTGATAGAGGCTAGATTCAATCTAACTACTAGGAGAGGAGATGCGCTCTCTCTCAGATTTCCTCTCTCCATCCAGCTTCAAGGTAATAAATCACAGAGGATTCTCTTACCATTGAGCCTACCCGTTGGAGACTACAAGGGTGTTCTTGAGGTTCTCATAAGGGATTCCAGCGGTGAAGTTCACGCCATTTCACTGGGCGAGATCTCAGTAGTGTCCACCGGTGATAATCCGCTAAATGCTCTCATAGCGATCTCTCCAGACCTCCCAAGTGTAGGGGACCTTGTACAGATCAAAGTGACATTTACGACTATGGTTCCCGTCTCTAGGATCCTCATAACAGTTAATTCATCTGACGAGCTGGAGCCGGTGACCGACTCCTCTAAGTTGGTGGAGGATATATCCGAGGGTTCTACTAAGGAGCTGACCTTTACATTCAGGGCGATCAGTGTGGGACCAGCTGTCTTGAAGGTGATGATCTATTACTCCATAGAGGGTGAAGACTCGGAACGCATTTTCACCAAGGAGATAAGGATACCTGTGGGGGGAGTATCCGGTAGAGCTACTGTAGAGGTCGATAAGAGGAAGGTGACCGTGGGCGAGCAGATAAGACTGAAAATCAGTGTTGATGATGTATCCGGCAACGTAACAGTTGAGTTCCCGGCTAAGATGACTATTTTGGAGGCGAAGGGGAGAATTAAAGGAAATTCAGTCGAATTCATCGCGCCGGGTGAGATAGAGGTCATCGGGACATTCCCGGAGGAGGGCATTTACACGATCCCCACTTACATCTCAGTAAATGGTAGCCTCCTCATTCCTTCCAATACCGTGACGGTTGAGGTAGTAGGAGGGAAAGGACTTGAATCCTTGGAGATGTCACTCAGATCCAAGTTGGCTGACTTGAAGAGGAGGTTTAAGACCCTCAAAGAGGCATCCGGAGGGATGGATCCTCAAATAAGGAGGAAGATGAGTGATATAGAGGACATGCTGGAAGATGCCAAGAGGCTGATAAACCAAGCCAACTACGGAAAAGCCAACGATATTCTCAATAGAGCGGAGGCCGAGATCTCCTCCCTAGAGGAGTACACCTATTCATCCCTAGATGAGTTGATGAACAGCTTCATCTATTTCCTGATTGGTGTCGGGATAACATCCGCCATACTACTTGCGATTCGTCTAAGGAGGAGACCTTAGCATGGAGCTCATTGAGTGGGCTGCTAGCGCCTTGAGACTTCTGGAATCCGGACTCGCGGGCGTAAGCAGGGTAGGGGTAGTATTCCCCCCTACCCCAGACGGCATTTCCTCCTCTGTGATCATGGAGGAAATGCTAACTCAGCGTGGAATAGAATCGGAACTCATTGTATCAACACCCGAAAATGCAATAGATGTGGTAGAGAGCTGTTCAGGGAGATGTGACTCCCTTATATTCCTAGATCTTCCTCCTCACGGGAGAGGACCCCTTCAAGTTTCTAGTGAACTTTACAGGAGCACCATAGTGCTTGATCACGGATCGACCCCTCTTCTTAGTTATGAGAATACTGTCAGAATCAATTTAGACCTTCCGGGGATTTCTACAAGTTTGTTAGTATATCTAATAGCTGTAGAGGCAGATGAGAACAATGATATCCTGTCTTGGGTGGCTTCCAGCGGATTTTTCGGGGAGTGCTCATCAGACATATGCGAAGATGTGCTAGAAAGAGCGCGCTTATCTTGGCCAGAGTTGTTGAACGAAAATGCGATAAAAACTGTTCAAGAGGCGCTGGTGGCAGCCTCCTTTCTAGGGGAAGATTGGGTTTATCTAGTGGCCTCGGCCCTGAGAGAATCTTTCGATGATCCTGATTGGTTCCTGAGTGGAACTTCAGCCACTGCAAGCTTGATCAGATCTAAGATCTCTGAAGTACGTGAGGAGATTAGATCCCTTCTCGAAGAACCTACCTTCGAGTCGAGGGGCCTCACAGGGTGGGAGGTTCAAGAGCCCTATCAGAGATTCGTAATCTCACTTGTAGCTCATGAGAGAGGATTCCCTTTCGCTATATCCTACTTCTACGATCCTCCTCTGGGGCTACTCTATTTAGTGGGGGATCCTAGGGTTGACCTCTTTCCTCTAACCAGAAACGCGATGGAAGGAATGGAGGGCTCAGTATTTGGGGGGAGGGGATTTTCTTCCCTAATTGTAGACTCCGATCGCATGGGCAGGTTTATAGAATCACTAGCTAGAATCCTTCGAGAGAATCAATCAAATCCTCCGGCGGCATGATTATATCTTGTGTCTCCTTATTCAACATAGTCCATCCGGGAGGATGAGATAATTTGCCGATCCGAGTCGCTGTCGCAACAGATGATGGTAAAACCCTGAAGGAAGGACCCTTTCACGAGGCCAAGTTCTTCGCTATATACGATGTCCTAGGGAGAAGCCCCACCAAGGTTGAGATGAGAGTGAACACTAGAAAGGGAAGCAAGAGGGGACCCACCTCCGTTCTGGAGATCTTGAGGGATTGTGAGGTGCTGATAGCTAAGGAATTCGATGCTGAACTGAGGGAGATCGTTGAGGCTAGGGGGATCATAACCCTCGAGACTGACAGGGAGGATGTTGAATCTGCCGTGCTCGAGATAGCTGAGAGGATATCAAGGTTGAGCGGGTAACATGATCGATTGGAAGTCTAGAGAGATATTCTCTCGGTTGTCAATTCCGGTTGACATGCCTGTTATCGTGAGGGTAGACGGATGGAGATTCAGAAAACTAGCTGAGGAACTGAAGCTTGATAGACCATACGATGAGAGGCTAGCGAGGACTCTAGTCAAGGCCTCCAAGGATCTAATGGAGCGAAATCTTCCGGTCGTGCTCGCTTACATATTTTCCGATGAAGTATCTCTCTTGTTCGCTCCCCCCCTACCATGGAATGGTAGGGTGGAGAAGATCGTCTCTATAGTATCTTCATTCATTTCAGCGCGGACCTCTCTCGCTTTAGGGTACACCGCCAGCTTTGACGGTAGGGTTGTTTTCCTCAGAGACGAGGATGAACTAGTGAGCTACTTATCCTGGAGACAGGATGAGGCATGGAGGAATGCTTTGAATTCCTATGCACTCTTTGCTCTTGAGAAAGAGGGCTTTTCTAGGGAAGACGCTGCCAGAAAGCTGCATGGGAAGAAATCAGAGTATCTTCACGAGCTTATCTTCAGGAAGCTTGGAATCAATATGGCTAAGGTGCCCTCCTGGCAGAGGAGAGGTATCCTCGTCAAGAAGGCCGTTAGAATTAAGGATACAGAATATGGGCCGGTGGAGAGAAGGGAGATAGTCGTCGATTGGGAATTGCCCCTCTTCTCATCTCCGGAGGGTCTGGAATATATCAGGAGGACCCTAGAGACCGTGCCAATTTTTAGTGGGAGAAACCGGTTTCAGGGGTAGGTGGTGTGTTTGCTGGTAGGGATAATATCCGACTCCCATGATGACCTAGAGTCTATAGAGAGAGCTGTAGAAATCTTCCAGAGGATGAGCGTCGATGAGATAATACATCTGGGAGATCTGATTTCACCATTCTCGCTGAACCCCATAATAAATTCAGGCATACCTTTCCGCCTTCTCAGGGGAAATAACGATGCCGAGACGCTTACTACAATTTCAACTCTGGAAAACGACGGGTTGTACTATTCAGGACCAGTTGAGATAACTCTCAGTGAGAAAAAAGCTCTAATATTCCATGGATTCGGCTCGAAGGAGTTGACTAAACTCTCAGCCATCCAGTTAGCAAGGAGCGGGAAGTTCGATTTCGTGTTATACGGTCATACCCATGAAGTTCACGTGGAGAAGGTGGGAGATACCCTCGTGATCAATCCAGGAGAATCCTGCGGGAAGCTTACTGGTAGAAAGACCGCTGCTATTCTAGAAACAGGAGAAAGAAGTGTGGAGATATTGAATCTATAGGTTACAGGGAGTTTACGAACTCCCTTATCCTCTTCATCCCCTCGACTATGTCCTCCATTGGACCTGCAAATGATATCCTGAGGAAGCCCTCTCCCGGTTCTCCAAACGCTGTTCCCGGTAGTAATGCAACTCCAGCTTCATTTAGCAGCCTGTCGGCCAATTCCTCGGAGGACATCCCAGTCCCCCTTATGTTCGGGAATGCATAGAACGTCCCAGCAGGTTTCACCATTGAGAAACCTTCGATCCTCTGTATCTCGTCATAGATGACGTCCCTTTTTCTCTCGTAGTCCCTGACCATCATCTCTACCTCGTCTTGAGGTCCCCTTATCGCCTCCACAGCAGCTATTTGAGCAAAATGGACCGGACAGGATGCTGCGTTTAGTTGAATCTGGGCTATCTTCTGGGCTACCTCTTCCTTCGCTACAGCATAGCCAAGCCTGTATCCGGTCATAGCCCAGGTCTTGCTGAAACCGCTCACTAGAACCGTTATCTCTTCGGCGCCCGCTATGGATAGAACGCTCTCGTGCTTCCCTCCATCGAATATTATATCCTCGTAGATCTCGTCGGAGATTATCAAGATATCCCTCTTGAGGGCGAGATTCACGATTTCCTCCAGATCTTGTCTCTTATAGATGCCCCCCGTTGGGTTGCTGGGTGTGTTTATCACTATGGCCTTGGTCCTATCCGTGACCTTTTCCAAGATATCGTTGACATCTGGTGAGAACTTCCTTTCCTCTTTAAGCACCACCGGCTTGACCACACCACCGACGAACCTAGTCACGCTCTCGTAGGAGGGATACGCGGGCATAGGGATTATTACCTCATCGCCTGGATCTATGAATGCCATTAAAGCAGCGAATATGGCCATTTTAGCACCCACAGTCACGACTACATTCTCCGGTTTGACTTCCACGCCCCTGCTGCTCGAAACTCTCTCAGCAATAGCCTCCCTAAGCTCGTATATCCCCGATGCCGGTGTGTACTTCGTTTTTCCCTCTTCTATTGCTTTTTTAGTGGCATCTAACACATGCTTAGGAGGTTGATAACCTGGTTCTCCTATCTCCAAGTGAATTATGTTCTTTCCCTGTCTCTCCAGTTCTCTAGCCTTAGCCAATACAATGAAGGCCCCCTCTACTCCCAAAGAGTTCATCCTCTCCGCAAACTTAGGCATGATACGGCACCCAGACAGTGTAGGGAGCTTAACTGAAAAACTTTCAAGGACTGAGATTAGTCAGATATCCCCTTCAGGACTAGAAGATAGGCTATGAAGCCGAATACTAGCTCATTAAGGAACACCGTTATAGTAGAGGAGACTAATGTTATAGCGAGCGCATCACCCTTGCTGAACCCCATAGCGGAGAGGAGACCTGTCATCACCCATTCCCTCACTCCGGTGTTCCCGGGAATTCCTATGGGGATTAGGACCATGATTATGGATACGGAGTATATGAGGATTCCCATGAGAGGATCTATCCAGTAGCCAAGGGCGTAGAAGTAGATGAAGATCGGTAACATATCGAATAACCAGTTGAGAAATGCGCAAAGTAGGGAAAGAGTCAACGCTCTCCTGTTTCTCATCAGCTCCCTGAATGCTCGAGAGTACTCTCTCACCATCTCCTTTATCCTTCCGAGGTCCCTCCGGAACTTCCGCTCAATGAAAGATATCAGTCGGAGCATGCTGCTCTCGTCCATGCTGATCCTGTAGATCAAGTAGAAGGCCACCACCAGTAAGCCCACCGCCAGAAAGATTGTGGTCAGTGTGCTGTGCCCTACCCCGGAGGATCCCACAAGGTAGGAGAATCCTAAGACTATGCTGACCACGAAGGGGATTATCATGACCACCCTGTGGGCCACAATGGTGGATACTGCGTGCCCCATCGGAACCCTAGACTTCTTATTGATCAGATAGGCTCTAGCCACCTCGCCTGTAGCCGATCCGGCCGGTATCAGTAGGTTTATGAACAGGCTCGTCCAACCTATGAGGAATACATCCTTGAAACTGGCCCTCCTATCCAGTAGGATATACCAACCCAAGTTGTAGAACAAGACTCCCACATGTATTGAGAGGAAGGAGAGAATTACCGGAACTATCCCTATAGAATGGAGGCTGTCCACAGCCTCACCTAGGTCGAAGGTAGCGAGTAGAGGTATCATTAGAGCCACGCCAAGTATTAGCAGGAGTAAACTTTTCCTGCCTATTTTCGGCGTCTTTCCTGCTTCCTCCATCGGGCCCTCCTCACGAGGATATTTAAAAAAGATTTACGAATTTCTATCGTGTTAGCACTCATTATCACCCTTACCGTACGAGATGAACTCCATGGCAGCTATCTCGTCCCATACAGGGAGCCCATAGGCCGTACCTGGTCTCGAAATCGTCAGAGCTGCCGCAGAATTGGCTAATCTTATGGATTTGACTGGGGAGAATCCTTTAGCTCTCGAGGTTAGATAAGCGGCCGCGAACACATCTCCTGCCCCAGTTGTGTCGACTACATTCACGGGAACGGCTTTCACATGACATAGGGATCCCTCCACCCAAGCCAGTGACCCCCTAGGTCCCATCTTTATCAGAACCTCTTCTGGACCCTCCTTACCTATCTTACGAGCAGCTGTCTCCGGATCTCTCTCCCCTGAAAGGACTGCAGCCTCCTTCTCGTTTAGGAATATCTTTCCCACTCCACTGAGTAATTTCCAGCACTCATCTCTGTTCTTCGAAAGTATCCTGATTCCGGGGTCCCATGATACCCCCTTTCTCACCTCCAAGACCGCTCTAGCTATGGGGACTCTGACACTGGCCATGTGCACCTCCTCGACCGATCGTATCAGCTCACTTCTCTCGACTATATCCACTGGAGAAAGCTCCTCATTCGCCCCTGGGCTCTCAATCATCCTCCTGCTTTCCCCTAGAACGTTAATTATTACGACGAGTCCAGTCCTCCTTCCTTCCGCTATTTTGATATGGGATGTATCTACCCCTCCTTCCTCCATGGTCCTCAGATAGATCTTCCCAAGGGGATCGTCGCCCAGAGAGGCGATTACGGATACCTCAACCCCTAGTCTAGCGGCGGCTAAGGCGAAATTTGAAGCAGAACCACCCGCGCTCATGGTTGCTGCGAGAGCATCTATAGCTTCATCCTGATCGGGTATCTTCTCTATGAATGTGGTTACGTCTATGTTCGCGTTTCCGATTGCTAGGAATCGCATCAGATCACCCTGAGCTTCTCCAAGATGATATTAAGAACTGTTTTGTAGACCTTCTCGACATCCTTGCTGGCATCCACCAAGATGGTCCTATGAGACCATTCCTCTTCCCTTATCAGGCTGAGATAATTGGCCCTGATCTCCTTCAGTCTATGCAAAGAATGAAAGAGTTGTTTCCCTTTAACGCGTTCCAAGGCTATAGCCGGATCTAGATCCAAGTAAATCACTAGATCAGGTAACAATGCCCACTTATTTATCTCCCTAACCCATTCTATGGGAAGGTCGCACCCTTGATATGCTAGTGATGATAGGAGGTACCTGTCGCTTATGACCGTGTATCCCTTATCTAAGAGATCCTTTAATTGGATCACATGCTGCATTCTATCAGCGGCAAAGAGCAAGGCCAGCGCCCTGTGATCGACCTTGATCCTCCCCTCTAATACATCGCGTATGATCTCGCCTATTGGGCCATCGGTCGGCTCCGTCGTCCAGTAAGATCTAATCCCCCTCTTCAATAGCTCTTCATTGACCCTAGTACTGATGGTCGTTTTACCGGATCCATCAATACCCTCGAAGGCTATGAGCATCTCGCGGATTCACTTTCGACTACTTTTTAATCTCGCATCGTTTCCTGATCATATGCTGCTAGTGGGCCCCAGTGACGATTTTAACGTAAAGCTCTCAGAAAAACTCGGTTCAGATCTAGTGCCCTTGGACAGGAGAGTTTTCCCGGATGGAGAGGTGTGTCCTAGGGTATTGGGGGATGTTCGGGGTGAAGACGTCGTTCTCTCTATGAGAATGGATGCGGGCAGTGGATCCCCGAATAGATACTTGATGGAGGTCCTTTTCACCTTGAGAAACCTTAGGGAGCATATGGGAGCTAAATTCATCACATTAGTCATTCCTTACTTTCCTTACGCCCGACAAGATGCCATATTCAGAGCAGGAGAGCCTCTGAGCTCTAAATATGTGGGAGAACTACTTGAGGCCGCAGGCGCTGATGCGGTGGTCAGCGTTACGGTACATCTTCACAGGATCGGTGGATTTTCTGAACTTTTCGAGAGAGCTAAGGCTTTAAATGTGAGCGGTTTCAAAGCGCTCGCTGCTAAGATAAAGGAACTACCCTTAAAAGACCCCTTCATCTTGGGGCCTGATACCGAGAGCATCCACTGGGCGAGGGAGTTGGCTCACTATTACGGGACGGAAGAATTCGATGCATTCAGGAAGGAGAGAGATGTCGCCACTGGGGAGATAAAGACCTATGTCAAGGAGATAGATCTCTCGGGAAGGGATGTAGTCGTCGTCGACGATATGGTATCCACTGGAGGTACCATGGCGAACGCTATCAAGGAGGCGAGGAGAATGGGGGCTAGAATGGTCGTATCGGCTTTCGTTCACCCGGTCCTCGCGCCTAATGCTGTAGATAAAATATTAGGAGCTGGAGCAGACGTCATTGTAGCTACAGACACTATAAAGTGGGCAGGCTCTAAGGTATCCGTGGTGGAGTCAATAGCCGAGGCAATACGAGGTGCGTGAAATGAGATTGCGTCCGGGAATCGTATTGTCCACCTTACTGACACTAATCTTAGCTCTGGGGATTATCTATCTCTCAATCCAAGTCCTCAAAGGCGTTCCTTTACTCTCCTCTCTGGGAGTGATTACCTCGGTATCACTGATCTTGGTCTCTGCTCTCGTGTTCAAGGGTAATGAGCGAGCCATACTTCTGCTATCGGTATTCTACATGGTACTAGGGGTTATGGGGCTGTTTCTCATACCATTTCTTCCCTCTGAGGGTATGCTCACCTTCATATTCTCTGTCGCAGTCGGCTCGTATTTGCTGAAATATAGAAACAATCCATTAAAGTCGGAAGATCTCGCCGAGGTTGGAGGTGAAGGGTTCTCTGAAGAGCCTCAGGAGAATGAGAGTGAGGGGGTTAGCAAAACCCCAGAAAATGGTCTGCCATCGAGGGAAGAACAAGTTATTGATACACCTCTCGAGGATTCTCCCTGATATGTGATGGTTAAATACCCCCTCCTATCCCCCAACTATGGGGAAGGTGATTAGGGATACCGAGGAAGAAGGTTGTAAAGGAGGAACCTCAGGAGGAAGTACCTGAGGAGGTAGATGAAACCTACTACGAGGAGGTGAGCACCGGGGAGGAGTTTGACCTAACTGACCTAGAGGGGGTTGGCCCAGCTACCGCTAAGAGACTCATGGAGGCAGGTTATACCACATTAGAGTCCATAGCTATGTCTACTCCGGCAGAGCTGGCCGTGTATGCGGGAATAGGAGAGGGTGTGGCCCAGAAGATAATACAGGCCGCGAGATCAAAGTTAAATATCGATGTAATGTCCGCTTACGATTACTATCAACAGAGAAAGATGGTCCAGAGGATAACAACTGGTTCCAAGGCATTGGATGAGCTCTTAGGGGGAGGCGTGGAGACTCAGTCCATTACAGAGATATATGGACCTTACGGATCGGGAAAGACGCAGTTTGCCCATCAAATGGCGGTTACCGTCCAGCTTCCCGAGGACAAGGGTGGTCTGGGTAGGGCCGCCCTCTTCATTGATACAGAGGGGACCTTCAGACCAGAGAGAATAATACAGATAGCGGAAAGGTTCGGCTTGGATCCGGAGAAGGCCTTGAAGAACATACTATACGCTAGGGCATTCACGAGCGATCACCAGATGATAGTGACGGAGAGGGCTGAACCTTACATAAAGGAGAAGAACATAGGGTTGATAATCGTGGATTCCCTGATAAGTCACTTCCGAGGGGAGTACGTGGGCAGAGAGACCCTAGCTGAGAGACAACAGAAGCTCAATAAGTACCTTCACAAGCTGCTTAAGCTGGCTCTAGGGTACAATCTAGCAGTCATAGTCACCAACCAAGTGGTGGCGGATCCTAGTGCCTTCTTTGGTGATCCTAACAGGCCCGCTGGAGGGCACGTGCTGGGCCATGGAGTTACGGCTAGGCTCTATATAAAGAGGGGAAAGAAGGACCGCAGGGTAGTCAAGCTTGTCAAGAGCCCCTATCTACCGGAGGGGACGGTAGAGGTTGTTATAACGGAGGGGGGCATAGAGGATGTCTAACCCCCCTCGTACTCCCTTTTCTTCCTATCATATTCCTCCCTATCCATGACGACCCTCGCCGGGATCCCGACAACTACCTTTCTTGGAGGGATATCCCTCGTTACGACGGCTCCAGAAGCCACAACGGCTCCCTCACCGACCCTGACTCCCGATATCAATATCGAATTGGCCCCTATGATGGCGTCATCTTCTATGGTTACCCCGAGAAGCCTTCTACTCGCTGGATACTTGTCGTTGGTTATGACGACGAAGGGTGCCAGAAACACGTTGTTCCCAATCCTACTCTCAGGCGGTATGTAAGTGCCACTCTGAATGCTGACGCCCCTTCCGATCACCACCCCTCCATCTATCACTGCATGCGTCCCCACGATAGTCCCATCTCCTATGATTGTGTCTTCCCTTATGAGGACGGCGTGCCCCGTTTGAACTCCATTTCCCATCTTGACCCTTTCATAAACGACAGAATGGCTTCTTAGAAAGCAATTTTCTCCGATAATCGCTCCCTCGCTCAGATCGTCGTAAGATCTCAGATCCTTCTTATTTAGGGACCTGATCTTTCGGTAGGTGGGGTACCCGACAACGGAGTACATCCCTAAGATGGTGCCTGGACCGATGACGGAAGGGCCTATTACGGTAACATCCCCCTCTACAGATACACCTTTCAAGTTCGCCTTTTTAGAGAGGAACATCATCGACACCTGGGGTATATGAAGGGGACCATTAAAGTGTTCTTGGCCGGCAGGGAGGTAGAGCTTCCCTGGAACACACTGATAGGGGAACTTTACGAGATGCTTGGAGTGAGTAGATGGAGCACCCTCCTCCTAGTGAATGGTAAGCCAAAGGCAGATGACTCCTACCTGAACGATGGAGATGTGATTACTTGGCTGAGGATAACCTACCACGAGAGTCCTAGAGAAAATTCGGGGGAGAATACTTGAGGAAGTGCGACCTCTGTGGGCTCAACGAAGCTGTATATACGGATTACAGTAGGAGAGTATCGCTATGTGCGAACTGTCTCATGAAATCCGTGAGGAGAAGGGCTTGGCATGTCTTAAAGGAAGAGCTAATAGCTGGAGATAGGATAATGATCGCGCACTCTGGGGGAAAGGATAGTTCCCTAGCCCTTCTCCTCACAAAGGAGTTCGCTGACCTCCATCCAGACATGAGGCTTAGTCTACTCTCGGTTACCGTAGACGAGGGAACCTTCTACAGGAGAGCCTCGGTGGAGCTAGCTAAGAGATTGGCTAGTGAACTCGGAGTTAGACATAGAACCTACACAATGGAGGAGATTCATGGACTATCGATAGAGGAGCTAGATTTCAAGCTCCCCGCTGACTGGAAGAGGAGTCCGTGCACTTACTGTGGGGTCCTTAGGAGGCAGGCTTTGAATGCGATTGCTAGGGAGATTGGGGCGACTGTAGTTGTGACGGGACATAACCTAGATGACCTAGTGCAAACGGCTGCGATGAACCTGTCTAGAGGGGACATCAACGCTCTTGTGAAGACCTTGAGGCACGAGAGGAAGATAGAGGAAGGGCTTATACCCCGTGTTAGACCACTTAAGATGGTCTATGAAAGGGAAATCGCCACTTTAGTGGTGGCTAAGGGGATCCCCGCTCATTTAGGTAAGTGTCCCTTCACGCAGGGAATGAGGATAGGTGTGAGAAGGGAGATAGATTCATTAGAGGATCGCGTCCCCGGAACCAAAGTTAGGGCGCTTCAAACGTTCTCTCTTATCTCTCTCAGGTTATCAGCGGATGTTCGGCTTAGGAGATGCCGCGTGTGCGGTGAGCCGACTACAACAGAGCTATGTAAAGCATGCCAATTCAAGAAGGAGCTCTCCACATTCCTCCAAAGGGATTTGGTTCGACCCCTTAACCTAGAAAGAGTGAGGAGAGATAGGGATGTGGTATGGGATTAAATCCGGAAGGGAGTCAGCTCCTCCTTCTTCGGTACATACCATCTCCTCCTAGGCAGTGGCCTTAGACCATACTCCAGTGACCTATCAGAGAAGTTTAGGATCAATTTCATTAAATCTGCCCCTAAAAACCATCCTGCCCCTCCCACTGAGGCATCCAGCTCGTGAAAGTTGGATGCATCGTCTTTCGGTAGGCCCTTTCCGTAGAAGAGAATGGGAACAGGATCTCCGCTGTGCTTACCAAGAAGGCAGGGAGTAGCATGATCTCCTGTTATCACGACCACTAGATCTTCTGGAGGATCTGTAACCTGTTCTAAAGCATCATCTATCCTTTCTAAGACCTCGACCTTCAGCTTGGGGTCTCTCTTGTGAGAGGCCACGTCCGTTCCCTTCATGTGCACATACACGAAGTCGAAGTTCTCTAGGAGATCTAGCGCCTCCTTTATCTTACCGCGGAAATTGGAGTTCGGAAGCCCCGTAGCCCCTTCTGGTTGGTGTACCTCAAAACCCAAGGCCTTAGCTATTCCCTTGTACATTGGCCCAGCGGCCACGGCCGCCGGCTTAAATCCCCATCTATCACTGAATCTTTCCAAACTGACCGGTTTTGAGGCCCCCCTAGGTAATATGAAGTTAGCGGGTGGCTTGCCCTCTCTTACTCTCTTCTTGTTGATCTCATGCTCCCTTAGGACCTCGTGTGATCTAATGAGAAATTCTTTCAAGGCCTTGGCAGTTTTGATCGCCTCTATTTCTATGGGAAGGGGTTCCAAGACGGGATACCCCACCTCATGCGGATCCACATCGGTTACTTCGCTGCTCAGGTCATCCCCCCTGAGGATAAGGAAGCCCCTGTGCTCTAATGTATGCATGAACTCTGCCTCCACCTCGCCTTCCAACAAGCTCATTTGGGATATCTCTGAGGCCAAAGCTTCGGCATCTTCCCCAGATATTCTTCCGGCGCGTCTATCCTCCACTATTAATTCTCCATTCCTCCTAGAAACCGTTGCAAAGTTGGCTCTGAAGGCCACGCCGTCTTCTAGAACTATACCTTCTCCCAAGGCTTCGAAGATGCCCCTCCCCGGATATTCCTCATTCAAGTTGTAACCGAATAGTGATAGGTGTCCGGTGTCGCTACCCGGAGGAACGCCAGGGGCTATAGGATACTGCATGCCTAACAGACCTTTAGATGCCATCAAATCCATATTTGGTATTTCAGCGGCTTGAAGGGGAGTTAAATGTTTCAGAGAGGGATGAGGTCTATCCCCCAAGCCATCTAGGATGATAAGCATTACCTTTTTCATACGATTTTTGAACTGCCCCTTATTTAATACGTCGACCCTCCTTTAGGGGAAGGGTAAGGGAAATGGGGTGGATGAAGGTCAAAGAGATCTCTGAGTCTGTAAAGGCCGACGTAGCCGTGCTTGGGTTCCCCGGCATGGCTAATGTCGGTGAGCAGGTGATAACATACTTGATAAAGAATCTGGATCCTGTTCCCGTAGCCAAGATATACTCGGAGTACCTCATGTTCCCCAATAATATGGTGGGCATCTCAGTGCTTGAGGGAGGAAGGTTCACGCTTCCCTCTATTTCCGTGTTTCAGGCTAAAGACTCATCCTTGGCCCTTGTCACTAGTGATGTCCAACCAGTTCCATGGGGAGGAATGGAAGTGGCAAGCAAGGTCTTGGACATTCTCGAGGAGATGGAGGTCACTAAAACTGTTGTAGTGACGGGTTTCGTTGATGAAAACTATGCAGGTAAGGTTCTGGCCTTCGGCGACGATGAGGAGTTGTTAGGTAAGTTTTTAGAGGTCGGAGCCATAAAAGAGAGCTTAATCAAGTCCGTTATCGGTCTAGCTGGTTCAATGCTCGGCATGGCAAAGATAAGAGGGTTAAGCAGTGTGGTGTTGAGTGGGGTGGCCCCCGACTATTCCCCAGATCCCAAGGCAGCTAAAGGCGTGCTTGAGGTCTTAGACAGGGCCTTTTCACTGGGCTTAGACTTTGAGATGATCGATAAGCAGATAGAGGAGATAGAAAGGATAAAGAGTGAGCTGATAAAGGAAATAGAACGCAGGATCAGGGAGGAACTAGGAGGACACGGTGAGATGGATGAGTCCGCGGAGTACGTCGGGTAGGCTTCCCGCACCTCTTCAGAGGTTGAAGGATAAGCTAACAAAGGAGAACCTCTGGCTATACGTATTATCGATCCTCAGGGAGAGACCGGCATACCCTTACGAGATATCTGATCTAATAGAGGAAAGGTTCGGCTGGAGACCAGCTAGAGTAACCGCCTACATAGTGATGAGATCTCTCAAATCCAAGGGGTACGTGAAGATGTCAAAGAGGAAGGGCGAAGAAACCGGTAAGATGAGGAATTACTACGAGATAACCGAGTCGGGACGAAAGCTTCTCAACGAGGGCCTTCTGTTCTTGGAAAGGACGCTGGAATCACTGAAGAAGGAATCAGGGAAGGAAGAGGCTGAATGAGGATCTGGCTAGATGTCATAACACCAAAGCAAGCCAGGTTAATGACTGCCATAGCTTCTTTCCTGAACTTGGACTATCTAATAACAGTAAAAGGGTTGAAGGAGTCGGTGTCCCTTCTAAAGAGGCTGGGAGCCAGGCACGAGGTCGTGGGTAGGTACGCCACCGGGGGGCTCAAGGATAAGCTCTTATCCTACGCCGAAAGGGTTAAGTCGCTACTAGACACGGTTGCGGACTTCGACCCGGATGTTCTAATATCTTTTTCCTCACCAGAGGCTGTTAGAGTGGCTTTCGGCCTCTCAATAAGGGCAATCACCATGAATGACACACCTCACTCTTATCATGTCGCTAGGTTGACTTTTCCCCTCTCTTGGAGAGTCATTCATCCAGAAGCCATACCAGAGAGTGATATGCTCAAGCTAGGGGCTTCTAAAGATTCTCTAGTCTCCTACGCCGGGGTGGACGAGATCGCTTGGGTGAGAGATTACGCTCTATCGGCTCCTCGTGTAAACAGAGAGTTCAAGGTGTTTATAAGACCCGAGGAGAGTGGGGCCTCCTACCTGCTTGGAAAGAACACTTCTATAGCTCTAAAACTCGTGAAAACCGTGCTAAATATGGGAGCGGAGGTTATAGTCAAACCGAGGTATGAGAGCCAAGTAAGGGAGCTCACCAATATGAGAGCCTTTGAGGAGGGAAGGCTCGCCATTCTGAGGGACGCCGTCGACACGCTAGATCTCTTTAACAGGATTTCCCTAGTGATAACTGGTGGAGGAACTATGGCCCGGGAGGCAGCCCTGTTAGGGACCCCCTCTATATCAGTATTCCCGCTCAATGTGAAGCTACACGTCAACGAGTATCTGAGGGAGAGGGGCTTCCCCATCTGGAGGGCTAGGAGACTAGAAGATGCGGAGCGTCTCGTTACGGATATACTCAAAGATCCCAACTCCCACGTTGTAGATACGAGGGACATGCTGCTGGACCTCGAAGATCCTAGAGAGGTCGTCTCCTCAGTCCTAGGTGAGATTAATGGTTAAGAGAGTGGCTTACCTTCGACGATGCGGCTCCTTTCCGGGCGGAATTCCAATAGAGACCGACGGAGAATGGGAGGGAGTCATCAGGACAATCCTGAGTGTGGATTCTGTGGTGATCGATGGTGGGTGCTCTGATCCAGATGCTTCTCTCATAGCTTTTCTGGCTAGGCTATTGGATAGGGAGGTTTATTGGATGGGCCAGAGACCCGAAGGGTTGCTAGCGAAGCTAGTCACCGGGAGGCTCCAGTAGTCTATACTTTCTACTCATCCCCTCTGCAGCCACTGCTATCGGATCCAGTAGATCACATATTTCTGGCTGATACGCGAATTCCATTAACCTAATATCCTGCACATTGAAGCCCGCGTAGATGGCAGCCGTTAAGAAGAGCACCCTCTCTCTCACCCCCCTCCTACCGAAGACCTGAGCGCCCAGTAGCTTGCCTTCGGGGTCAGTTATCAACCACACCACGAACTTATCCCTCTCCGGCATGTACCTCGGAAGATCAGATCCAGCGAATCTAAAGGCCCTATAGTCAAGTCCTAGCCTGTCCGCTTTGCTAGCTGATATGCCAACACCCCCGAACCAGTAATTTCCCACGGAGACCATATATGGAGAGAGAGCACCTTTGTACTTGACTTTAAGGCCCGCAGCATTCTCAGCCGCGATCCTGCCCTGAACCAACGCCGTGGATGCTAAGCCGGTGGCTGTTGGTTGACCGGTAACGAAATCCCTTACCTCCGCCACATCACCAGCTGCTAGGACATGGGGATCGGATGTGAAGAGATACTCGTCCACCTTAACAGCACCTGTTTCACCGATTTTCAGTCCCGAAGTGGCTGCTAGATCTGAATTGGGTTTGGCGCCTATTACGACCACGGCAGTATCAGCCTCTATCTTTCCAGTGGGAGTTACAACGTACTGGAGCCTGCCACCCGATCCTTCCAGTCCAGTCATGGGCGTCTTCAGCTTTACCTTAACCCCCATATCGGCGAGTGCTTTGGCTACCGATGAGGCTACCGGAGGATCTATCTTCCCAGGCATGAGCTGCTCCATGGCCTCTATTAGGGTCACATCTCGGCCGGTCCTAGCTAACTCCGCTGCAACCTCTATACCTGTGGCGCTCCCGCCTACCACGACCACCTTATTTCCCAAGACCTTGCTGAGCTTCTCAACGGATTCGATGTCCCAAACGGTTCCAACCCCCTCTAAGTCCATGCCTTCAACTTTGGGGAATATGGGTTTGAGTCCGGTGGCCAGTATCAATCGGTCGTATGGTATCTTCTCTGTCTCACCGTCCCTCTCGAAGATCAAGGTTCTATTCTTTAAATCGATGTATTTTGCCTCCGATCTGAGTAATACGCTGATTCTACCCTTGGGAGTTGCCTCTATAACCGCCTCCAAAGGTAACCTGCCTCCTAAAACCATGGGCAAGGCGCATGGATGGATGGATACGTGTTTTCCCTTCTCTATCACGTAAACATCCGAATCTGGATCTACCTTCTTCAAAACAGCTGCGGCCGTCTGGCCAGCTGTGCCATGCCCCACGACCACGTATTGCATCGACATCCTAGAGGTATGCCTCATTGTTTAATATTGAGTTAAGGGGTCCCTGATGGGGAGCTCGGTGGGATACGTTGAGCTAGTGAAGTTAGAGGAAGTGGCACCTAAGAACCCTATCCTCATACAGGGAGTCCCGGGGCTTGGCCTAGTGGGGAAGATAGCCGCTAGCTATTTAATCAGAAAGTTCGAGGCCAGGAGGATAGCAGTTATTTACAGTGATTATCTGCCCCTACCTGACGGATCTTCTGGCGTGAGGGTAGAGGGTGACGAGATACAACCACCGACATACGAGATATATCTAGTTCAGGGACCTAAGAACGATATCTTAGTGCTTACCTCTGAAGTGCAACCCATTGCCTTCGGCCAGTACAAGATAGGGGAGCTCGTGCTAGACTTTGCCCAAGAACTGGGTGTAACCACGGTCATTACCATGGGCGGTTATGTACCGGGATCACCAGATGTAACGGGAGTATTCGCCTGTACCAATGACGAGGACTTCATGAAGGTCCTAGAGTCCGCAGGCGTCAAGCCTTTAACTGGCGGTTATGTAACGGGGGCAGCGGGCCTCCTAGTTGGGCTTGCTGATTTAAGAGGGTTGACAAGTGCTTGTTTACTCGGGACCACCAGTGGTGCTTTCCCCGATCCTAAGGCATCTAAGATGGTATTGGAGATAATCGATTCCTTGTATGGCTTAAATATCGACTTGGAAGAGTTAGAGAGAGAAGCAGAGATGGCAGAAGAAGTAATCAGGGAGGAAATAAAGCTCAGCGAGGGAGCTGAGTACAAGCCGGAGGAGGAAGAGAAGGGTCTCCCTTACCACGGTTAGCCCCCACCACTGAAAACGCTCTGGGATACATGCGAACTTAAAAGACGAGATACCTCTCTATAGTGGGAGCAGAGGGATGCCTAGGAGAGATGATGAGATACCTGTGTACACACCCGAACTTCCTTATCAGCCTAAAATTAGTGGGAGAGTGTTGCTAGCTGCCGCTCTAGTGATTCTCATCCTAATAGCCTCTTTCCTCAGCGTTTACACCGTTGAGCTGGGTTACGCAGCTGTGACAGTGGATCCGTTTACAGGCGAAGTCTCAGGGCCCGTTATAGGTCCCAAGGTAGCATTTAAGATGCCTTGGCAATCAGTCAAGAAGGTTTACATAGCCACGGATGCAGTCCACATGTGGACCGATGTTAACGCGGTTCAACACGGTTACGGTAGCGCCATAGGGGATTATCCCGCCATAGAGTCTTTAACCAAGGATGGATTGCAGGCGTGGGTAGATCTGACGGTCAGGTGGCACATAATCCCTAGCTCAGTACCCAAGATCGTGGAATCTTACCCAGCTCTGGATTATGAAGAGAAGCTCATAATACCGGAGATAAGGAAGATCGCTAGAGATGTGCTCTCCAAATACGAAGCAGCTGAAGTACCTGTCGCTAGAGATAAGATAAGCGGAGAGATATTCAGCCTCCTTCAGGAGGTATTCTCTAAAGATGAGACGACGGGTGGTGGTGTAGTAATAGATGAAGTCTACGTGAGGAACATTAAACTACCGGAGGAATTCTTGAAAGCAATTCAGGAGAAGCTCACTTCCCAGCAGAGGATGATAGCTGCTTATTACGACAGAAATAGGACCATAATACTCGCTAACGCGTCCGCCACCGCTAAAGTTCTAGAGGCCGAGGGAGAGGCCAAATCAAGGATCATAATAGCCAATGGAACGGCGAGGTCCATAGATATACTTGTTAGATCGGGAGCGGATCCCAATAGGATAGCACCGCTCGTAATATACTTAGAAGGACTGAAGGATATAGCCAAATCAAACGCGACTATAATAGTCACAGCTGGAGAGGGCACTCCTATTATGTATCCCATACAGCCTAAGGTGGGTGACTGAGTTGAGGTCCTTCGACATCAGGAAGATCCACCTGATAAGAGTAGATCGGGGGGAGGAGGTGATCTCCTCCGTAATTAAGGCCTGCGCCGAGGCAGGGATAAAAGGGGCCGTTTTGTCCGGATTGGGACTGTTGAGCAAGGCTAAACTAGCCGTTTTCAATCCAGAGAAAGAGGAATACGAGACCTTTGATGTGAACACGCCGATGGAGCTGGCCTCTTTAGTTGGGAACATAAGCCTTAAGGAAGGGGAGCCCTTCGCCCACATCCATGTGGTCTTGGGGAATGAGGAAAGGGTTGTGGCAGGCCACTTAGTTGAGGGATACGTAGGAGGAACGTGTGAGATAGCGATAATCGAACTAGAAGGGGAACTAAAGAGAGATCTAAGGAGAGGTGGTCTCTTCCTCCTGAACGTTTGAATGCTTCCCAGTGAGCTTCACGAGGTACTCCTTTAACTGGTCCGCTAGGGAGGCTATCTCCTCCAAGGCCCTTCTTCTTTTCTTATTCAGTTCCTCGCAATTCAACTCCCTCACGCTTAGATCCAAGCTTATGGGAGTTATTGAGACAGCTCTTTCCACCATGAGAGCGTAGAGATCCGTGCCCCTATCCTTTTCAGTCACTGGGACCGGGTTTCCACCCAGCCAGTAGTATGGATTCCCCCTAGTATCTATCCTCTCCAACACGTAGTTCTCGAACTTCATTCTAGCCAGCCTTGTCACTCTTATCGGGGTGTCCTCGGACATCTTATAGGGGAAATTAACATTAAGCAGATCTACCCCGTCAGGTAATCCCCTCTTAGCCAGCCACTCTGTTATCATAGCTGCCAGCCTAGCGTGTGTGAGAAACCTGTCCACTGGACGACTAGGCTGCCCCGCCGGTATTTCTACGCTGAATGCTGATGATGTAATTCCCATTATCGTGCCTTGGAGGGCAGCTGCTATAGTCCCGCTCGTGAATATATTGTCCAAAGTTATATTATCACCCACATTTATGCCGGAAACCACAACATCAGGTTCGGAATCCATGATGTACTTCACCGCCACGGTGACCGCATCACCCGGGGTTCCACTCACCGTGAACGCTTCCCTGTAACCGAATCCCCTAACCTTCACTGGAAGCTTTCTTATCCTGAGAGGTTTGTGTAGAGTTATTCCCTTTCCAGCAGCACTCATCTCGTGCTCTGGGACCACAACAGTTACTTTACCAATCTTTCTCTCCATTAGACCGGTCCAGAAGGCTCTGAAGGGAGCGGAATGAAGGCCATCGTCGTTCGTGAGTAAAATATGATATTCCATGCCCTACTCCCTCAGGGCCTTAATCAAGTCCATTGCATACTTCTCCTCAGGTTGTACTCCTATGGAGACTTCCTTTGGTACTTCTTTACCATCATCTCTCACTGCTATCACATTGTGGGGCACGGCCGAGACGTGGAACATGTCAGCTAAGTCAGGGTTCTCATATGCCTCCACGCAGTCCGCCTCTACCTGTCCCCTAAGCTCTATGGCGAATTTATTGGCTAAGAGAACTTGATTTGGACAGTAAGGGCATGTTGGAGTGACGAATATCATTATGTGGGCCTCCTTTCCGTAATTCCTAGCCTCCTTTAGAATCTCCCTGACGCGATCAGATAACCCGCTATCATCCCTGCTCACTAAGATCATAGTCTCCACAAAGGCCCAAGCCTCGTAACCAGCTGGAGCACCGGTATATCTTATCTTGTAGCCAGATCTCGGGTCTATTAATATCGTTGGAGTTTTAGCGATGTTGTACTCCTCTATAAGCTCAGGTTCCAAGGTGACATCGTGTATTTCCACTTTTATCTTGTCGGATAGTTCATCGAGTTCCCTCAATAATTGCTCCGTCCACTGAGAATACTCCTCATTGCCCACACCCTTAAACATGATCAGTTCTATCGATCGGCCCATTTCGGCGTCAAACCTAGCCTTAAGCTGAGACGCCGTTTGCTCGTCTATGACCCTCTGAGAGTGATTGTGAATGTGGCCCATGCTTACACCGGGGATAACCGACCACTCATCTATTTAAATTCCATCATGTAAACTCCAATGGTCGGGGCTCATGCCGTCGAAAAACATAGTTAATCTAACTAAAATTTACAATAAATTGGGATGATAGTAATGATAGGGGGCAAAAAAGGAGCTTCACTTTCAAAAGTGACCGCTCAGATGGGTGTATGGAGTGCTCTAGCTGTAGCCGCTAGGGTCGGCAAGCATGCTCTCGTAGGACCCTTCCAATTCGTTAACCTCCCTCTCCTTTTCACGATGTTGGCCGGTATGCTCTATGGGGGCAGTGTGGGTTTCGGAGTGGGCCTCCTCTCCTTTTTGGTTTCAGACACTGTACTCGGCCTCGGCATCTGGACCGTAGTGGATGGCACTCTGGCTGGAATCGTAGGGGCATTCTGGTCCAAATTGCGGTTGAAAGATCGCGTTGTCCTCTTCATGCTCGGATATCTTTCCACTTTTCTCTACGATGTGCTGACTTCTTGGATTCTCTACATGATATTTGGGTTCCCTCCCCTAGAGGCCCTTATCGTGGGAGTAGTGGGGTTGTTCCTACCAGTTGCTGGAGGCGGTGCTATAGCTATAGGTCCGACGACTGAGGCCACGACGTCGCTCCTGCTTTCTATTTTAGCACCCCGCCTCTTACGTGAAAGAGTTTACCGATGACCCCGTGTTTGCTTAATTAGATGTATGTGAGTCCGGGGTAGCCCCCTTCAGGTAGATAAATGTTTACGTATACTAATCGGTAGACGGTTTCCACATTTATCATATACTATTTTGGCGTAAAAGAGATCTAGAAATCTCTCGCGCTTAAGATTGGACAATCTAGATATCTTTTTACCCTTAAAGTTGGTCATACTGTAGGGGTGGTCTCCCCTGATCGAGATAAGATGGCACGGTAGAGGAGGACAGGGTGTTTGGAGCGGATCCGCCGTACTCGCCTATTCGGCCATTAAGGCAGGCAAGTACGCACAATCATTCCCGCAGTTCGGTCCGGAGAGGATAGGTGGTCCCGTGACCGCATTTAACAGGATCGATGATAAGCCCATAGTGGACAGAGGGCCCATCTACGAGCCAGACATAGTTATAGTAATAGATCCCAGCTTACTTAAGCCGAGATACATGCCATCGCTTCTGAGCGGCCTAAAGAAAGGTGGGTATTTCCTAGCTAACAGCGATAAACCCCCTTCCGAGCTGAGGAAGGAATTAGAACTACCGGAGGAGATTCACGTGTGGTCTGTTGATGCGACGACCATAGCTCTAGAGGAAATAGGTAGAGCTTCTCCCAATACTACAATGCTGGGCGTGCTGCTCGCTGCAACAAACCTACTACCAGTAGAGTACCTAGAGCAGGGAATACTGTGGAGATGGCCGGGATCTGTTGGGGAGAAGAACATCAACGCCCTCAAGAGGGCTATGAAGGAGGCCAAGTCGGACCCTGCTAAGGAGGTGGTGAGTGTATGAGTACGCCGATGGTCGGATGGAAGGATCTTCCCATGGCGGCGGTTCCTTTCTTGAGTTCAAAGGAATACCCTACTGGAGAGTGGGCGGTATTCCAGCCTAAAATTGATGAGAGTAAATGTGTGAAGTGCGGGCTCTGTTGGATGTACTGTCCTGACAGCGTTTACAGGTGGGACGGTGAGGGCGTTCCAGTTCCCGACTTGGAACACTGTAAGGGATGCGGCATTTGCGCAGTGGAGTGCCCAACGAAGGCAATAGAGATGGTTAGGATATGAGAGGGGGTGTTTTGTATGACAGTTCAGAAGTCAGTTAGTCAAACCATGATGGCCCTGAATGGGGATGAGGCTGTTGCTTGGGCGGTCAAGCAGAGTAATGTGGATGTAGTGGCCGCTTACCCTATAACTCCCCAGACGATAATAGTGGAGAGGATTTCGGAGTTTGTCCATAATGGGGAGGTGGATATGGAGTTCATAAAAGTGGAAAGCGAACACAGCGCCCTCAGTGCGAGCTGGGGAGCCGCTCTCGCTGGGGCGAGAGCGTTTACCGCTACCGCTGCAAATGGTCTAGCCTTGATGTGGGAGATCCTATACATAACTGCTTCCACTAGAACTCCCGTCGTTATGGCTGTCGTCAACAGAGCTTTGAGTGCGCCGATAAACATTCACAACGACCACAGCGACACAATGGGTGCTAGGGACTCTGGTTGGATCCAGATATATAGTGAGGACGCTCAGGAAGCCTATGATAATACCATAATGGCATTCAGAATAGCTGAGGAGGCCATGCTGCCCGTGATGATAACGCTTGATGGATTTACCATATCCCACACACTACAGAATGTATCTGTTCTACCGGACGAGATAGTCTCGGACTTCGTCGGTGTTAGGAAGATTCCGAGGATCAAGCTTCCTCACATCTACGGAGAGAAGGAAGTACCGCTCATGCTGAATCCGAAGTATCCGATTTCCTTCGGTCCCTTGGACCTGTTCGATTACTACTTCGAGCATAAGGTCCAGCAGAATGAGGCTATGAAAGCCTCTGTACCCATAATAGAGAAGGTCCATAGGGAGTTCGCCGAGATAAGTGGGAGATCCTATGAACCAGTTCACATGATCCCCTATAGGACGGAAGATGCTGATGTCGTGCTACTGGGTCTCTCCTCAACTATGAGCGTGGTTAGGAAGGTGGTGGACGATCTGAGGAGCGAGGGTAAGAAGGTAGGCGCAGTAAGGTTGAGGGTGTTCAGACCGTTTCCGGCTGATATGATTAGAAAGGAGCTCTCCGGGGTTAGTACGGTTGGCATTCTCGATAGGTCACTGAGCTTCGGAGCAGAAGGTGGTCCGGTGTTCATGGAGGTCAGATCGGCCCTGTACAGCTCCTCTTCAAAACCGACCGTATACAACTACATATACGGGCTTGGAGGGAGGGAATTACCTCCTAAACTAATAAAGAAGGCCTTTAACGAGCTCCTTGAAGCCAAAGAAGAGCCTGAGAAGCCCGTTATCAAGTATCTGGGGGTGAGGGAGTGATGGTAGCCAAGGCTGTTTGGAGGCCTGATATAAAGGAGCTGGCTAGGATAGAGGGCCAGAAGAGACCTGTTGAGTCCGGTCATAGATTGTGCGCGGGTTGTGGTGCGGGAATAATAATAAGACAGATAGCCCTAGCTGCGAGGAAACCGTTGGTTTGGATCAACGCCACTGGATGTGTAGAGGTAGCGACGACTATATTCCCCTATACCTCCTGGAATGTTCCATGGGCTCACAATGCCTTTGAGAACGCTGCTGCTGTTGGATCTGGCGTGGAGGCCGCCAGAAAGAAACTAACTAGGGTGAATAGATTCGCAGGAGATCCCGATGTGGAGCTGGATTACGACGTGATAGTGCTGGGTGGGGATGGAGGAACTTACGACATAGGCCTGCAATCGATATCCGGAGCCTTTGAGAGGAAGCATAAGATAATGTACGTCCTTTACGATAACGAAGCTTACATGAACACCGGTATTCAGAGATCGGGTGGGACACCGTTTGGGGCGAGGACTACTACCACGCCCGTAGGTAAGGTGATCAAGGGTAAGCCTCTGTTTAAGAAGCCGATAATGGATATAATGGTGGCTCATGGAATACCTTACGCCGCAACAGTTTCCCCTGCCTACTGGAACGACGCGCTCGTCAAGTTCAGGAAGGGATTCGAGACGGAAGGGCCAGTGTTCATTCACGCCTTCTCCACATGCCCGCTTGGCTGGGGAAGCGCCCCAGAGGATACCGTGAAGATAATGAAACTGGCCGTTGAAACATGCGTCTTCCCGCTTTACGAAGTCGTGGATGGGGAGTACAAGCTCACCGGTCCGAGCGTATCTATAGCCAAGAATCCCGATAGGAAGAAGCCTGTTGAGGAGTATTTGAAGCTCCAGGGAAGATTCAGGCACATGTTTAAGCCTGAGAACAAGTGGATGATAGAGAAGTTCCAAGAGTGGGTCGACAAGCAATGGGAGGTCTTGCTGAAGAGAGCTGGATACTAGATCCCCCTCCTATCCCTTTTTGAAAACATTATCAAATGGGAAAAACCGTTTATCGGGTCTGATCAGAATTCTTCCTCTTCCTCCTCCCAGAAGATCTCTTCTTCCTCTTCCTCCTCCCAGAAATCCTCGTCTTCGAGCCATTCCTCCTCTTCTATCCCTTCTTCCAGAGGTATGACCTCTTTTACCTCTCCCTTTTCTATTTTAACCTCGAGAAGCGCTCCACAGTTGGGGCACTGTATTTCTCCTTCGTAGTCTTCCTCGTCCAAATAGAACTCGTAGCCGCATGATGGACATGTTATCTCCACCAATGCCGACACCGCGTTGCTAAGCTTGACTACACTATATATAAGTTTCGGGATGGATCGGTATGTTAGTTAAACGTTTTAGGTAATAGCGGCTATAATATATATAGAAATAGGAGTGTTCCGCCATCTTATAGAAATAATTATTTGGATTACGTTGGAATTAGATACCGGTAACGATTCTCACTCTCTAGACCTATTGATCAGCAATAGCGCTAGGACCAATTCGACTACACCCCCGATTAAGGCGAGAGAGAATAGCCTGTAGCTTACACTGAGCTCGGTAGGTAGGGTACATGCTTCTATACATGGATTACTCTGGTATCCTAAGAAACCGAGCAATCCCCAACTTGACACAGCGATTATTAGCAGGGATACGGCTAGGATTGGATAGGCTGCTCCCTTGTACTTGAAATAAGTCAGCGATAATAGGAGTACGAGGATGTAACTGAATCTGAGTATATAGCAGGAAAGACACGGATTGATGCCCTGGATAAACTCCGTATAGAGGCTAAGAGACACCCCAACTAGGGCTACAAGCGCTATTGTAGAGGCAACCATCTTAGCGGACATGACCACCCTGCCTTTCCCTCGGCGATACATAAAAAATGTTCAATATTTTCATGCGTTTTCTCTGAGGTACAGGAGATCTTTCCCCCTCCAGATAGCTACTATTCTGTGGTGTGGTATCTCCCTACCATCCCTTAGTATGATTCTATCGTTTCTGACTTCGATCTCATCCCCTTTCACTTCTTCTAAGTCGTTTGGCGACCCTCTGCTCACGAAGACTATCTTAAACTCCTCAGGCGTCATCCTAGGATCCCATATCATCGACTCTAATAGGGATCTGACCTTACCCTTTCTCACATGAATTCCAAACAACGTAGTAGTTTAATTGGATGATGGAATATCCAGCCTAGGTTGAAAATGAGAGTGGTGGCGGTATCCGACGTGCATGCGCCCATATGGTTGAAAGATCTGGAAAATGCAGTTAGTAAGGAGCAGAAAGGAGAGTATCTCGTCCTAATTGCGGGAGATATGGTGGATAGAGGCAACTACAAGCAGTATCGGAGGGTAGTTGATGTGTTGAAGGGAATGGGCGAGGTGAGGATAATCGCGGTCTTCGGTAACGATGAGTATGATAGTGTGAAAGATGATATAAGGGCGGAGAACCCAGATGTAACGTTCCTTGACGATGAAAGCATAGTTTTGGAAGTAGAGGGAAGGAAGGTCGGCATAGTCGGGTCAAGGGGAAGTTTGGAGCTTCCTACTACATGGCAGAAGAGGAACATCCCAGGCATCGAAAGGATATATAGTGAGAGGCTTCAGCTGATAGGCGAAATGCTTAGAAAACTCAGGGAAAAAGTCGATGTGACCGTTCTTTTAACCCATTATGCCACGACCACGAAGACCATGAAGGGGGAGAATCCTAGAGCTTGGAGGTACTTGGGCCATAGAGGTTTTGAGAGATACATGAAGGAGGGGCTTGTGGATGTCGCTATCCACGGGCATGTACACAACGGCAGTAAGACCGCCAAGGTCGGTAGCGCCAAGGTCTATAATGTGGCCTTCCCGCTGTGGTGGAGGTTGGTTGAAATAGACCTGAGGAGCGAGCGAATTTCCATTGAGGAGTTCCTATCAAAGTGAGGGGTGAATCTCTTGAAGCTAGTCCTGACTACTGTCGAAGGAGAAGAGGATGCGGAGAGACTCGCATCCTCTCTGTTAAATGAGAAGCTAGCCGCATGTGTATCTCTCTTCCCAGTTAAGAGCTTTTACTGGTGGGAAGGGGAAATAGAGGCCTCTCGGGAGTTCCTCCTGATCATTAAAACCGTCGACGAGCTGGTAGATAGGTTAGTGAGTTATCTATCTGAAATACATCCTTACGAGGTGCCTGAAGTGGTTGTCCTTCCAGTGGAGAGGGTGGGGGAACCCTATGAGAGGTGGTTGAAGGATGTCACGTTACGATAGGCAGATTCCCCTATTAGGG
>JACXSR010000148.1:0-3184 GCA_035319845.1 Thermoproteota archaeon | reverse complement strand
ATGAGTTCCTCAGCGTCATGCTGGCGAAGCCCTTCGTGGAGGAGATAACCTCCATGGTCTACGAGGACGAGGAGAAGGCGGTTAAGGTGGCCAGCATGATTTACGAGGCTATAATGTGCCACATGGGGAGGTTCGAGCCGACAAGCATCGAGGCGGGAGTCGTAGCCACCGCTGATGGTTGCGACATGGAGCAGGAGAGGGCGAGGCTCCCGTTCAGGCTTGGGGGTCACGACATACACAAGTACTCGGCCCTCGCGGTTCAGAAGGTGGAGATAGAGAGGGGAGAGGAGAAGCCCCTAAGGATAGAGGTGTACATGAAGGACCCGAGCGGCACCTTCCAGATAGAGGAGATCCTGATGAAGAAGCTGAGGGGGACCAAGTTCGAGAGATTCGTGGAGATCTACGCGATAATAGGGGGAAGAGAGGTTATAAGGTTCATTTAATATATCCGCGTCCTCCGCGGGCCGGCCTCCATGTGGATTGGACCGCGGACCCTCAGACCCTACGAGTTAGGAGCTATTTTGGTGGCTCTCGGGCCTGAGCGATTCCCCTCGGAGATTAACTCTCGCAATCAGGTGGAGCGAGGGAGCCTCCTCACCACCTCCAAGAGGAAGGCCGTCGAGGAGATGGCTCCCAGTACCTCCTTCTCGCCCGCCTGCATGACGAACCTGTAGGAGCCCTCTATCCTGTCGGCCATCTCGTGGAAGAAGTCGGGGTACTTCCTGACGGCAGCGTACTCAGCCAAACTCTGGGAGGAGGGATCCCAGTCCGGGGCCGCGATCTTCACCGCCTCCTCGGCCACCTCCCTGAGCAGGGCCAGGGCCTTCCTCGGCTCCCTGCGGGCCAGCCCCTTCGCCCTCTCCAGCTTCTCCTCCAAGCTCGAGATCACCACCAGTACCTCCCAGTCCTCCTCCTAGGAGGTCTCCTCGGTGGTCCCGGCTCGTACTCGAAGAAGAGCTTGTTTACTATACCTGCAGCTATCAGCAGAACCACTAGTGCTATATCAAGGTACTTGCCCATGCCCTCACCCCACTTCACCCACGCCTGCTCCTCGCCCACGGTGAAGGAGAGGCTCAGCGATCTGGGCGCCTCGGTGACGAGGAAGCCGATCTCGTAGAACACCACAGCCATGAAGACGAGGAAGGCCGCGATAAAGTAGGGGTTGGTAGACTCTCTAGCCAGAGCGTATACTGCGGTCAGCCCTCCCAAGACGAGGATGAAGGTGCTGAGCATGAGGAAGAACTTGGTCAGCCCGGTCCTGTACTTTGAGCCCGGAGGTAGCCTGCCCTGATCCGAGAGCCAGGTGAAGGTGTGCAGGGCGAAGCCGAGGGAGGACCTGTTTCCCGAGGACCACACGAAGGTAAGGGGATTGCCCTCGTACTTGAAGTAACCACCGAGCTGGGGGAGGTAGCCTTCCATCCACCACCACGGCGATATCATGACGAACAGCAGGAGCACTAGGGAGGCGGCGCCCAGCCAGTTCAATTCGCTCGCACCTCCCTAGCCTACGGGAAAACGTAAAAAAGATAGTCCCCAAGATGGAATATGCTAACACTCGACGAACTCAGGCTGGACTGGAGGAGAGTAACGGAGTCGATAACGGGCTTCATAAAGGGAATGGTCGCCGGATCCAGGACGAATGGGGTCGTCTTGGGGTTGAGCGGCGGTGTGGACTCCACCGTGACGGCCTACCTAGCCGTGAGGGCGTTGGGGAGGGACAGGGTCCTCGGCCTCATAATGCCGGACCACCGCGTTACGCCTGAGAGGGACGTTGAGGATGCAAAGACGGTGGCGGAGGAGCTGGGCATCCCCTACTGGGAGAGGGACATAGCTGACATAGTGGATGCCTTCGCCAGGTCGGAGTTCTTCGATCCCAAAGATAGGGTGGCGGTGGGGAACCTGAGGGCCAGGGTGAGGATGTCCCTCCTCTACTACGTGGCGAACAACAGGAACCTACTGGTGGCCGGAACCGGGGACAGGAGCGAGATCCTGATAGGCTACTTCACCAAGTACGGGGACGGGGGCGTGGACTTCCTTCCCATAGGGGACCTCTACAAGACGCAGGTCAGGTGGCTCGGCGAGTGGCTCGGCGCTCCCCAGGAGATAGTTAGGAAGCCTAGCAGCCCCCAGCTGTGGAAGGGGCACAGGGCGGAGGAGGAGATAGGCATCCCCTACGAGAGGATCGACCTGATCCTGCACGCGGTGTTCGATCTGAGGATGAGCCACGAGGAGGTCCGCAGGATGTTCGGTGAGGATGTGGACAGGGTGTTGGAGATGCACGCCAGGACCGCGCACAAGAGGACCATGCCTCCGGTGGCGAGGGTCAGGCTTTGAGCCTGGAGAAGGTAGCAGAGGAGATAAGGGCGTGTAGGCGATGTCCCCTCCATGCCACTAGGACGAATGCCGTGCCTGGAGAGGGAAATCCCGAGGCCAGGGTGGTCTTCGTCGGGGAGGCTCCGGGGAGGAACGAGGACCTCCAGGGAAGGCCCTTCGTCGGGGCTGCTGGGAAGCTATTGACGGAGCTCCTGGCCTCAATAGGGCTCAGGAGGGAGGACGTGTTCATAACTAATGTCGTGAAGTGCAGGCCCCCGAACAACAGGGACCCGAGGCCAGAGGAGATAGAGGCCTGTCTCCCCTTCCTGGAGAGGCAGCTGAGGATAATAGACCCGGACGTGATAGTGGCCCTGGGGAGACACAGCGCCCTTACCCTCCTCAGGCTGGCGGGCAGGGAGGAGAGGTCGATCATGAAGATAAGGGGGAGGACCTTCGAGGTGGAGCTCTTCGGGAGGAAGAGGGTCCTGATGCCAACTCTTCATCCGGCCGCGGCCCTGTACAACCCCAGGCTCAGGCCTTTACTGGAGGAGGACTTCAGGAGGTTGAGGGATCTCCTAGGTGAGAGCGGGGACGGGGGATTGGAGGCCTGGTTCTAGTCTATGTAATCCGTTAAGCCACCCCTCAGCCTGAGCCTGATTTTCGGGATCTCCTTGCCCCTGAGGTATGAGATCACCTCGTCCATGAGCTTCACATCCACGGGGAAGGGGACCCCATCCTTCCCACCGAAGGCGAAGGAGTACTTCGCTGGGTCCCTGACGCTGGCCCTCTCCCCGTAAACCAGCTCGCTGAGCAGGGCCAGAGCCCTCAAAGCTGACTTCCCCATTCCCCTGATCTCCAGGAGCTCCTCGTA
>JACXSR010000114.1:0-3186 GCA_035319845.1 Thermoproteota archaeon | reverse complement strand
CGGGGTCGTGCTGTCGGATAGGGAGTTCGAGGGAGATGTGGTGGACCTGAAGGCCCTAGCTAGGGAGAAGGGAATGAGGATCGATCAGCTGAAGAGGATCCTCTCCCTAGAAAGCTACAGAGTCTTGGGTGACTACGCGGTCAGGGTAGATATATTGGAATCGTTTAGGGCTAAGAGGCTTCCCAGAAAAATTAGGGAACTGAAGACAGTGCTCAGGGAGGAGGGACTGCCCGAAGACATTGCCATACCACTGGCATCTGCCCTCGGCTACGAGGTGGTGTGGCACGGACTGGATGAGGACGAGGCCGAGCTGTACCCGGCGGATTGAAAGGAAACTTTTTATATACCACTCCTCAGGTGGGATCGTGATGCGCTTGGAACGGACCCAGTTCTCCTAGTGGTCGATCATCCGAGGCTGGAGGAGAAACTCATTTACAGCTCCCTAAGGGAGAGTGGTATTGAAGTAGGCATCTTGAACGTGACATCGATCCCGATACCGATAAATGGAGTGAGAGCTCCTGGTATTGCCCTCATAAGGACTGTAGGGATGTTCAGAGGGGCCAGATCCTCTGCTGTATTAGAGTCAATGGGTTACCGCTCCATAAACAGCAGCTCGTCGATAATAACGTGTGGAGATAAGGTGCTCACCTATTCAACGCTCTCCAAGTTTGGGATACCGATCCCCAAGAGCCTGTTGGCTTTGGGGAGGGGAGCAGCCCTGATGGCCTACGAGGAGTTTCAAGGGGTCGCCGTGGATAAGCCCCCATTGGGGAGCTGGGGAAGGATGGTCTCACTGGTTAGGAGCGAAGAGATGGCGGCACAGATCGCCAGCGCCAGGGAGATGATGCCCAGTAGCGTTAGAGGGCACATCATTCAGGAATACGTGGATACCGGTGGTAAAGACATAAGGTGCCTCGTCTTGGGAGACGACATCATCGGATGTATGGAAAGGGCGGCATCCAAGGGCTGGAAGAGCAATGTGGCGTTAGGGGGAAAGGTGAGACCGATCAAAGCGAGCGGAGAAGTAGAGGAGCTCTCCAGGAAGGCAGCTGAAGCTGTGAAGGGGGAGTTCGTGGCCGTGGATCTCCTGACAAACGAGGAGATTTTAGTAAACGAGGTCAACGGGATCCCTGAATTCAAGGGCTTCATCAAGGCCACTGGAATAGATGTGGCCGGGAAGCTCGCCTCATACGTGAGGGAGGTGCTCAGGTCTTGAGGGTGGCTGTCTTTGGCGCTTCCGGTTACACGGGGGGTGAGCTGCTGAGGATCCTGATCTCCCACCCAGCTTTCACGGTCACGGTGGTCACTTCTAGGGAGTACGCGGGGAAACCCATCTACCTGGCGCATCCACACCTCAAGGGGCTGCTCTCACTCAAATTCATCAAACTGGAGGAAGCCCTCGATAGAGAGTTCGACTTCGCGCTACTGGCCCTTCCCCATGGAGTCTCCAAGGATGTGGTTCCTTCCTTGATCGAGAGAGGGATCGGGGTCGTCGATCTGGGGGCTGATTTCAGGTTGAGAGACCCCTCTCTCTATGAGGAGTGGTACGGATGGAGACATCCGAATCCTGAACTGCTAGAAGAGGCGGTTTACGGGCTGCCCGAGCTGCACAGGGAGGAGATAAGGAATGCGAAACTCGTAGCCTCACCAGGATGTAACGCAACCGCCACCATACTGGCTTCAGCTCCATTGGTTAAGCTTGGGGCGAGGAGGGTGCTCGCGGATGTCAAGGTAGGCAGCAGCGAGGCAGGATCCAAGCCATCTAGGGGGACCCATCATCCAGAGAGGAGCGGCGCCATTAGGCCTTACTCGCCCTCAGGACACAGGCATCAGGTGGAGGCGTCACAGGAGCTCTCCCTGCTCGTAGGAGAGGAGGTGAGGGTCAGCATGATACCCCACTCAGTCGGCACAGTCAGGGGGGCCTTTGCGAGCTCGCATGTGGATCTGGAGGTGGACGAGGGCGAGTTGTGGAGGGCGTTTGCCAAGTTCTATTCGAATGAGCCCTTTGTCAGGGTCATGCAGAGGGGGACGTACCCGAATGTGAAGAATGTGATTGGGAGCAACTTCGCCGACGTGGGATTCGCGTCGGATCCATCCCTTCCGAGGGCCTCGGGGTTCTCCGCAATAGATAATCTAATGAAGGGGGCAGCTGGGCAAGCCATTCAGTCCCTCAACTTGATGGCGGGCTTGGAAGAGACCACTGGGCTGATGCATCCACCGCTTAATCCGGCGTAGGTGGTCTCATGATAGTTGTTAAGGTTGGAGGGAGGACCCTAGGGAACTTCCCCTCTATAGCTAGAGACTTGGGTGAGCATCAACCCTTCGTGCTGGTCCACGGTGGAGGCGACCTAGTCACCGAGTACTCGAGGAGGATGGGGGTCGAGCCCAAGATCGTGATATCCCCCTCGGGTATAAGGAGCAGGTACACCGATGAGAACGAACTGGAAGTCTTCACGATGGTCCTCGCCGGGAAAGTCAACAAGGAGATAGTTTCCACCCTCCTCAATATGGGCATCCGAGCTGTGGGGATTTCCGGCGTTGACGGGCCCACATTGATCGCTGAGAGGAAGAGGAGGATAGTCGTCTTGGAGAGGGGGAGGAGGAGGGTGATACCGGGGGGCTACACTGGCAGGATAGAGGAGGTCAGAACCGACCTCATCAGGATCCTACTTGATTCCGGGTACAATGCGGTCATAGCCCCCCTAGCTAGAGGTACTGAGGGCGAGATGCTGAATGTGGATGGGGATCAAGCTGCCTCGAAGCTTTCAATCGGTCTGAAACCCGCATATCTCATCCTGCTATCCGATGTAGAGGGTGTGGTGTGGGAGGGGGAAATAGTGGAGAGGTTAACGCCGGAGGAGGCCGAGGAGCTGGCTAGAAAGCTGGGAGCCGGCATGAACCGGAAGCTCATGATGGCCGCGGAGGTGGCACGGTCCGGGGTCCGGGTCGCCATCTCCAGCGGTCTGGGGATCGAACCCGTTACCCAAGCCTTAAACGGCGCTGGCACACACGTCGTTCCTAGCTAGGATTTTTCCATTATTTTTCGATATTCGTTCTATGCAGTTCGAGGATAACGTTTATATTATGAGGTATTCGTATCGCATGGTGCGAAGACATGGAGGCCGAGTGTCCCATCTGCGGTTCCCCAGTGGAACTCCCCGACGATGTCATGGCAGGAGAGCTACT
>JACXSR010000186.1:0-3187 GCA_035319845.1 Thermoproteota archaeon | reverse complement strand
TGTTATGATGAGAAGGAAGCCAGCTATCGAGGATCCCACCGAGATGAGGGCCATGGGGACGCTGAAGTATCTGGAGGAGAGGTAGAGGTCGAGGGCCCACCACCCGAAGTAGAGTCCGACCAGCACTAGGGAGACGCCGGGAAGGCCCAAATAGAGAAGGGGTCTCTCCTCGAGAATTATCCTGAGTAAAGTCCCTACCAGCTCGGAGAAGTGCAGAACCGGATTCTTGGAGGGTTTCACCCCTCCGTAGGTGACGGTGATGGGAACCTCCTTCACCCTGAGGCCCGCCTTTGCCAGCTCCTTCAGGATCCCGTAACTCACGGCCATCCCCCTCTCCATGGCGTCGGCCGCGACCTCCAGCGCTCGCTTGGAGTACGCCCTCATTCCACTCTGGGTGTCCCTTATATCCAGGTTCACGGCCTTCCTGCCGAACCAGTTCAGGAACCTCAGGGCCAGCCTCCTCAGGGGGGACATCCCGGGGGCACCTCCCCCCTGCATGAACCTCGACCCTATGACGACGTCCGCCTCCCCCCTCTCTATGGGCTCGACCAGCGACGGTATGAATCCGGGATCGTGCTGCCCGTCAGCGTCCAAGGTGACCGCGACATCCACGTTCCTCCTCAGGGCCTCCAAGAAGAGGGTCCTGAGGGCTGCCCCGTAACCCATATTCTTGGGGTGCTTCACCACCACGGCGCCCAGGTCCTTGGCCACCTCCGAGGTCATGTCGGAGGACCCGTCATCGCAAACGATCACCAAATCCACGTGCTTCCTCGCCTTGAGTATAACGGGCGCTATCCTCGACTCCTCGTTGTACGCCGGAATGAGGGCAGCCCTCATCTCTCATCAGAGTTCAACGAACCCCCTTCCTTTTAAGGGGTTCCCCCAGCTCAGCTCGACACCCCGGAGGATGTTGAAGATTTGTACGGAAATCGTTTTTACTGCCTGCCGTTCCCTCCCCAGATCCACGTTGGAGGAATATGGACCGGTCAGGTTGAGCTGGGTCCCCCTGAGTGCTGGAGGGGAATTCGATAGGGAGAAGGCCAGTCAAGAGTGGGTGGAGGAGTACAGGGATGGAACCCTCAGGTACGTCAGGATCGTCGGTGATAGAATAGCTGCGATACACGTCTGGGCCCATTCGAGCGGCCAGGTGATCCACGAACTGATGGAAGCGATTCCGCTCCTGAGGGCTGAGATGGAGGGATTGGAGAGAGTTTGGAGCCTACTGGATACTTGGAGGGAGGTAGAGCTGGAGTTCAGCGTGGACGGCTGGGTTTCGGTGCCTTACGGTCCTCTCACATGGTTCCACGGGCAGGATTCAGTCAACGAACTTCTCTCCGGCACGGGACTCGAACTCATGGAGGATTATGATGGCATAACAAGGGTGAGGGCTCACTCCGGCAGGCCCTTCCGGTCGGATTCCCTATCCAAGGCGCTGAGGCTCCTCACCGTGGGAATCAGGATGTACTCAGCCATCAAGAGCGTTCAGGAGGGGGAGGCCGTCAAGATAGCCCTCTCCATGCTTCCACTCCTGAAGCTGGGATCAGGCGAGCTGATGGAGGGCCCCGGGGATCTTTAGACCGAGCCACGGGCACGGACCATTTATAAGTGGTCTTAGGACGAACGGGTTTCGCTCAAATAGGAAATTCAAAGCCCGAACCACTCCACAGTTCTCTTGAGCCCTTCCTCGAGGGAGATGGCGGGCATCCAGCCCAGCTTCCTGATCCGGGAGATGTCAGCCCTGCTCCTCCTTATATCCCCCGGCCTCGGAGGGGCGAATTCCAGCCCGGTGTCCCTCCCGGTCAGGTCAGATAGCATGCGAGCCAGATCCAGAATGGAGATCTCCCTTCCCGTCCCAACGTTGTACACACCAGTTTCATCGCTCTCCAGCGCAAGTACCACGGCCCTGGCCACGTCTTCAACGTATACAAAGTCCCTCGTCTGCTTTCCGTCCCCCTCTATCCTGAGGGGCCGCCCGTCCCTCAACATCTCCAAGAACTTGTATATCACCCCAGCGTAGGGTCCGGGCTTCATGTGGGGACCGTAAACGTTGAAGAACCTGAGAGAAACGACTGGAAGGCCGTAGTTGCCTGAGTACCCCAGCAGGATGGATTCCCCGGCCAGCTTGGTGGAGCCGTACACGTTGGTGGGGCGGACCGGGTGATCCTCACTCACGGGCAGCGTCTTGGGTTCACCGTATACGGCCACGCTGCTGGCGTAGACCACCTTAGCGTCCTCCCTCCTTGCGGCCTCCGCAACGTTGAGGGTCCCCTCCACATTCGTCCTGAAAGTGTCCAGGGGCCTCTCCATCGCCTCCACGGCGCTGACTATGGCGGCCAGGTGGACGATGGCATCAACTCTCGCTGCCGCCTTCCTCACCGTTTCCAGATCTCCGACGTCCCCCACCATGAAGGGGACAGTCAAAGGCGGCTCGATCAGGTCTAGAGAGAGGACATCATACCCCCTGATCAGCAGCTCCTCCAAGACGGATCTCCCTATGAACCCGGAGCCTCCAGTCACGAGGACCCTCATTCACATCGGGTGCATCAACGACGGCACCTTAAAAAGGCCCTTCCCGGGGGATCGGCTGCATCCTCTAACCCGCTCCTTCAATTCCCCTCTCTCGCCCTCACGGGGATTTCAGGGCGAGCTCCACGAGGTCCTCCGGCCTCAATAGACGGACTTCCTCCAAGCTAGGTCCATCCCTAGCCACCACGATCTTATCGCATTCCACGGGCACCTTACGGACGAACCTCCGGACCTCCTCAACCGTTATCTCTCCACTCTCAACCTCAACAGCCGCTGCGATCCTCCCCCTCTCAACAGAAAGCTATCTACTCGGGATCCAACCCCTTGGCCACCTCGGCGTTCATGATCTCAGCTAGGAGGCTCACCACGAACCGTTCATAGTAAATACCCTCCTTGACTTTGGCCAGCCTCACCAGCTCCTCAGGCCGGATGTCCAGCTCGTGGTAGCCCGTCTTACTGTCCAAGTAATAGAAGAGATCTATTAGGGGGGATCCTATGAGTAGAGGTACCTCCTCCCTAGGATCGGTATCCTCGTCACTATCTCCTTACCTGGAGGTTGGACAGGTAACTCTTAACATCCGGACCTCTCAAATCCCCGTCCGTCATTCCCGAGATGTAGCTGGCCACCTCACCGGGGGAGGAGTTTCCCAAACTTAGGGCC
>JACXSR010000070.1:0-3194 GCA_035319845.1 Thermoproteota archaeon | reverse complement strand
AAAGCATGTGGAGATGAGCGAAATAACCGTCGAGGAAGCCCTTAACAGGTTAAAGAGTCAGCTCTGAAAGTTTTTCTTCTCTACCCTCCCTCCACCTTATGCTGCTGAGGGGAAGGACAGCCCTCATAACGGGTGGTACCTCTGGTATCGGGCTCTCTACTGCTGAACTTTTCCTGAAAGAGGGCGCTAGAGTGGCAATCATGGGGAGAAACGTGGAGAAGGGTAGGAAAGCTCTAGCTAGGTTGAGGAATCTTGGGGAGGTCACCTTTCACAGAGGAGATGTCTCAAAGGAGGAAGACGCCGCGAGGGTGGTGGAAGAGGTGGTCTCCCAGCTCGACAGGATAGACATCTTGGTGAATGCCGCAGGGGTATTTACGGGAGGTCTATTGAGCGAGATGAGCATCGAGGACTGGGATAAGACCATAGATGTTAACCTGAGGGGGACCTTCCTGATGACTAAGTTCTCGCTTCCCCACATGGGGGAGGCCATAGTCAACGTCAGCTCCACCGCCGGGGTGAGCCCCTACCCAAGGGGCACGGCCTACTGCTCAGCTAAGGCAGCGGTAATCGCCTTCTCTAGGGCCCTGGCCCTCGAACTAGCTGATAAGGGAATAAGAGTTAACGTAGTCGCTCCCGGCCTCACGGACACACCGATGCTTCGAGGCATAGCTGGGAGTGAGGAGAGGATGAGGGAATTCGCCTCCCTAGTTCCACTCCGAAGGATAGCATCACCGGAGGAGGTGGCTGAAGCGATCCTCTTCCTAGCCTCTCCTAAGGCTAGGTACGTGACTGGCCAAGTCTTGGTAGTGGACGGAGGTATGACAGCGGGCAGAGTCACCACCGCAGGCTCTAGGGCTGTCGAGCGTTGATTCTTCCCTCCACCAGCCCCAGCAGCGAAGCCACCGCCCTGTACGTGAGGAGCGCAATAGCTAGGCCAAGGACGCCAGCAGAGGAACCGAGGACGAATATTAAGGCCACAAACACCGTGAGGGAGAGCGAATTGACCAAGAGGATAGCCTTAGGGTTTTCCTCGCTGTACTTGCCGGCGGACCATATGACGAAGATGGCGTCGAAAATTATGGCTAGGGCTGCTATCTGGGAAGCTTCCGAGCTGACCGGGTAAAACTTGGGGAACAGCTTCTCGATCACGATAGGTATGACGAAGAAGCCGGCTATCGCTGTGATGGCAGATAAGCCCAACCCCATCAACTCAGCTAGTCTGGTCCTCCTGCCGGATGCCTTCTCCGGGAGGAGGTAATTACCTAGGCTTGAAGGGATCACCATCATCGCGGTGTAGAACTGGAAGGCCAGCTGGTAGTATCCCAACGTGGTGTTCCCGTAGAGGGCCCCTATAAGCACCTTGTCCAACCTAACTCCCATGGTGGCCACCGCTCCAGTTAGCAGTGATAGGAGGGCGAACTTCAGGTGCCTCCTGACCGCATCGAAGCCGTTCCTGAACCCCCTCAATTCCCAGAGGAGCCAGACGGAGAGTATTAAGTACACCGCGGGGAACCCGTAGAGAACTGCGTCAACACCCCATGCCGGGACGAGAGCCAGTATGATGGCAAGTATGGACAGGCGGCTCGCTCCCTGAAGGACGGCGAATCCTCTATATCTCTTCCTACCTAGCCTCTCCTTCAAAGCGAGCCCGAAGAGGGAATTGGAAAGCACTATTAGTGGAAGGGAGGGATGCAGGAGAGATAGAGGGATACCCACCAGCAGTGAAGCCATTATCACCAGAGCAACGGCAGGAGGGACTAATTCACCCTCTCCCTTGGGTAAGTACGTCTGGATCGTCGTGGGGAGTCCCAAGCCAGCGAAGCTGGCCACCAAGGCGCCTAGGGAGAGGAAGAAGTTGGCCCTCCCATATTCGCTGACCGGGAGGAGTTTGGCGAGTACCAACCATATGAGAGCCCCCAGTACCACGGCTGCCATATTACCGACTGTCACCAGCACCAATCCTTCCTGATTCAGCGCCGTTCTTATCAGATCCTTGGGGGAGATGACCAATTCGAGCACCGCCCTGTCCGACCGAAAATCGGAGGGGGTAGAATTAATAAACACGTGGGAGCATAGGAGTGCGTGCTTGAACGGGTCAAAGGTCTCGTGAAGCTGATCCCATTAGCTCGGAGGAGGAAGAGGAAGTTGATAGTAGCTCACGGGGATGTCGACGGCGTCATAAGCGCCGTCATCGCTGCAAGATCCTTGGGACTCGAGGATGCTGAAGTCTACTTCTCCGGACCTAGATCAATAGACAGGGCCCTCTCCAAGATAGCCAACGGCGGAGGGAGGCTGGTGATCGTGGATGTGGCAATGAATCCTGACAAGATCGACGCTGTGGAGAGCGAGCTGGAGAGGCTGACGAACTCGGGCTGGGACGTACTATGGATAGATCACCACATCTGGCCCGACGGTGCGATCGACAGACTATCGAGATACGCCGATGTCAGGGTGAGGCCAGCTCCCAGCGCGGCCAGGGTCGTGCTGGAGGAACTGGGCGGAGGCGATTACGAGAGGGAGCTGGCGGAAATTGCAGACGACGCCGATACCGCTACCTACGGGGATGAGAGAGCAAGGATGTACAACGCTCTAACGAGGGACAAGGAAAAGCGGGTTTATCTAGTAAGGGCTCTCATGGAGGGAAGACTGGAGGATGAGAGAGTTATTAAATGGGCTAAGGAGAGGCTGAGAGATCAGGAGAGGAAGGTGAAGAAGGGGCTGAGGAGGGTAAAAGTACTTGAAACGAAGGGAGGCAGAAGGTTCGCCCTGATCGATTTGAGACCCAAGGGAGGACCCGGTTCCCTCATCTCTAAGAGGCTCTCAAATGAGGTGGACTTCTCCTTGGTGCTCTACTCCTGCAGCAAGTTCTCCCTCTACGCGGGTAAGGATAGGAATGTCGACTTGAGGCCCATCTGCGAGGGGCATGGTGGGGGCGGGCATCCATACGCATGCGGGGGCAAGATAGAGATGGGACTGCTCAAGAGGATCATCTGTCACCTTCTGGGTCCTAGGTACCTCCCTAGAGAGGTGAAAGAGCTCGTGGAGGAGGTGAGGGCGAGGTTGTAGGGCATCATTAAAGCTTCCCCCTTCTGATTTGGAGGATGCCCATGAGACCTGAAGGAGTGATCCCTCCTCATGTGACGCCTTTCAACGAGGACGGATCCCTAGATCTTGGATCTCTCGATAAGCTTATC